>JAUYDN010000150.1 GCA_030691775.1 Dehalococcoidia bacterium | reverse complement strand
CGAAGCCGAAGGGAAGAATCTGGTGGCGGGGGAAAATCGCACCTCCCTGAGATTCTTCGCGGAGTTTACCCTGAGCGATTATGAAGGGCTCCAGAATGACACCTCCATTTTCATTGTTCGTGGGTGGCGCCACGGCGCCATAATAGATTGGAATGAAATCTATGGACAGAGCGAGCTATTTTCATATTAATTCTCCATGCCGCTTGTCAGCGGAACCACGAAGGATGAAAATTTCTTTGTTTCTCTCCTGAACTTCCCCCAGAGTTCGCCACGCGGAGTTTATCCTGAGTGAAACCGAATGGTTCGCGATTACAAGGGGGGGGGTATTTTCGTGAGAATGATAACAAAAAGGCTGGAAAAAGAGAAACCTGTGATTTGAATTATCGGAAAGGGTGGTGGAAACCGGGAATCCTGCACTCAATTATACGTTAGGCGTGAAAAACCTATCTAAAACCACGATTTCTTACAATCCCGGATAGCAATGAGTACATCCATATCCTTGACCACTAACTTCTTGCGGCCTGCGTCAGGATGCCACAGGCATTAACGACATAACATGTCTCGAGTTCTGTTCGGAATTATGTGGATTGTCGGGTCAAGCCCGACAATGACAAAGAAGATGTTGGATGCCAGCAAAAGCTGGCATCCAACATCTCCAAAATCTCATTCCCGCTCCCGTATCGCAGTACGGGACAAGCTTCGCGGGAATGACAATCTCCGGACGGAAGGTTGTTCAACGCAGAGCGAAAAGGGGGTTGGAGCCTGACCTGCGTCAGGGTGCCACAGGCATAACTCTGTTTCAGCAATAGCTCCCGGCCTGTGGCACTTGATATTACGCCTGAAATTGAGTAGCATTAAATCAGGTTTCAATATCGATGCAGACGGAACTGTCGCTGTTAATGGCTCTGGGAGGTGGTCTGCTGTCCTTTCTATCCCCCTGTGTATTACCACTCGTCCCCGCTTACTTCGGTAGCCTGGCCGGGCCGGAAGTCTTCGAGCTTCAGACCCGTAAACTACGCCTGCCGGTCTTTCTCCATTCTGTTGTTTTTGTCGCTGGCTTTTCAGTAATATTCGTGGGGTTGGGGGCACTCGTGGGGTGGGCAGGCTTTAACTTCTCCTCGCAACTCATCGCGCGGCGGATTGCGGGCAGTTTACTGGTTGCTTTCGGGGTATATATGCTACTCGCGATAAAAATCCCGTGGCTTAACTTCGAAAAACGTATCTTGCCCGGCAAAAACACCCGCACCGGCTACCTGCGCAGCCTACTCATCGGGGCGGTATTTGCCTTTGCCTGGACGCCCTGCGCCAGCCCGATTCTCGGTGGCATTCTGGCACTCGCCCTGGATTCCGCCACCACCCTGCAAGGAGCTTACCTGCTCGGTGTCTACTCTATTGGTATCGGCATTCCGTTCCTGGCAATCGGCATCGCCTTCGATTTCCTCCTGCCGCTCGTAAGGCAAATCAATAAATACACACTCTACGTTTACCTGGTAAGCGGTCTTCTGCTCATCACCGCCGGAGTGCTGACATTAACCAGATGATGAATAAAAGGCATTAAGCATGAAACACCGAAAAATCTGTGTTGTAGCGACAGCGATGATAGCGCTCTCCCTCATTACCGCCGCTTGCACTCCGGTATCGGGAACTCCCCGTGGAAATATCTCTCTGGGCACTGTTACCGATTACCGTCCTGATACATTTCAGCCGGTGGCGAAGAACAGCCCCGCGCCCGATTTCCAGATGCAGATGCCGGATGGCAAAACGGTGTTCCTCAGCGACCTGCGCGGCAAAGTCGTAATGCTTAACTTCTGGGCGACATGGTGCCCCTATTGTGTTATCGAAATGCCTCTCTTGCAAAAAGCCTACGATGAGCTAGCCGCGCGAGGAGTGGTCATTATCGGTATCAACACCGGTGAAACCGAAAAGACCGTACAGAAATTCGTGAACGAAAATCAACTGACCTTCCCTATCATCCTGGACCCGGATGTCTACGTCTCGATGCTCTACGGAGCGCGGTACCTGCCCACCACCTATGTCATCGATAAGCAAGGCAACATCCAGAGCGGTAAAATCGGCGCGTACGAAACCGCGCAAGAAGTGATGACGGCACTAAAGGCGTTGCTACCATGAGAGAAATCCGAAATCCGAATTTCGAAGCACGAAATAAATTCGAGTGGTTAAATCATAAAATAGAAATGTTTTCTGGATTTGATTATTACTTAGAAAATGGTCTATCTTGTCATTCTGGAGGAGTCCCGACCCTCCTATACTTTATCGGGACGACAGCTTGCCCTGAGCGAAGCCGAAGGGAAGAATCTGGTGGCGGGGAAAATCGCCCCTCCCTGAGATTCTTCGTCCCGATTCCTTCGGGACTCCAGAATGACACCTCTTTTTTCATTGTTCGTGGGTGGCGCCACGGCGCCATGATAAATTGTTTCGGATTTCGTAATTCGTGCTTCGAATTTAGCCGACTACGGCTTATCCGGGTCAGGAGGTAAACAAAATGAGTGATATTCTCAATGAAGCCTACGGGGTAGTACAATGCAAGGAATGCCCCTGGTATAAGTCTTGCATTATGCCGATGCGTTTCACCGCCGAGGACCTGAAACGCCAGTTCGAATCGCAATCGACGCTCCTGGGACAGTCCGCGCAAATCGATGGTGCCACGCAGAACATGCTTTCCGGAATGGCAATGGCGGCACAGAATTCGCTACTCGAAGGTTGCCCGGTACTTATCGACCGCCTGCGCAATAGCCCGGCGCTGGCGGCACAGTTGAAGAAACTAATGCAAAACTGGGGCAAAGAAGAAAAACAGGAGTAAATAGTAGAGAGATGGACGACGACAAACAGGTAAAAGCCAGCAAGCTCGCCGACCTCAAAGCACGCCGTGAGAAAATCGGGGGGATGGGGGGGAAGGAGCGTGTCGCCGCCCAGGAGAAAAAAACCAAGCTTACGGCGCGGGCGCGCATCGATATGCTCCTCGATAAAGGCACTTTCCACGAGACCGGCGCTTTTGTGCGTAACCGTAACGAAGATTACGAACCCGTGCCCGCTGATGCCGTCGTCACCGGCTATGGTGAAATCGACAGGCGCAAGGTCTATATCTACGCCCAGGACTTTACCAGCATGGGCGGCACGATGGCGGAGATGCAGTCCAAAAAAATCTGTGAGCTGATGGATAGCGCCATGCGGGTGGGTTGCCCGGTTATCGCACTCAACGATTCCGGCGGCGCCCGCATCCAGGACGGGGTGGATTCCCTCTCCGGTTACGGACAACTGTTCCGCCGCAATGTGCTTGCTTCCGGCGTAGTGCCGCAAATCTGCGCCATGCTGGGACCGACGGCGGGGGGCGGTGTTTATTCCCCGGCTTTGATGGATTTCATCTTCGCGGTCAAAGGCATCAGCTATATCTTCATCACCGGTCCGCGGGTGGTCAAAGCCGCCACCGGGCAGGACGTCAGCGAAGAAGACCTTGGCGGAGCTTTAGTGACTCAAAAGAAGGCAGGCGTGGTATGCCGTTCCGAAAATACGGAAACCGAGTGTTTCCTGGCAATCCGCGAACTGCTGAGCTTTATCCCGTCCAGTAACCGTGAAAGACCGCCGCGTGTGGACCGGGGAGATAAGCCCGACCGCACCGATGCAACGCTATTTGATATTGTCCCTTCCAACCCCGCCCACCCTTATGACATGAAAAAAATCATCGAGCGGGTGTTCGACCAGAAAAGCGATGGCACGAAGAACTACTTTGAGCTTTTCCCGCTCTTCGCCACGAATATCATCACCTGCTTTACCCGCCTCAACGGGTGGTCGGTGGGCATCATCGCCAACCAGCCGATGTCCAAGGCAGGGTGCCTGGACATCGATGCCTGTGATAAAGCCTCGCGCTTCATCCGCTTCTGCGATGCGTTCAATATCCCGGTTATCAACCTGGTGGATGTACCCGGTTATCTGCCCGGTACCGACCAGGAGTGGGGCGGCATTATCCGCCACGGCGCTAAAATGCTCTACGCCTATTCGGAAGCGACCGTACCCAAGCTGACCCTCACCATCCGCAAAGCCTACGGCGGCTCTTACCTCGGTATGTGCAGTAAGGACCTGGGCGCGGATGTGGTCTTCTGCTGGCCAAGCACGGAGCTTGCGGTAATGGGGGCGGAGGGTGCGGCGCCGATTATCTTCCGGCGCGAAATTGAGAAAGCGGCTAATCCCCAGGAGCTTCTCCAGGAGAAAATACGGCAATACCGCGAGGAGTTCGCTAATCCGTACAAAGCCGCCGAGCATCTTCACGTGGATGATGTTCTCGACCCGGCAGAGACACGGCCTAAGCTCATTGCCGCGCTGGAGCAGGTACTCGGCAAAGTTGAGGATAGACCGAAAAAGAAGCACGGGGTAATGCCAACATAGAACAATAACAAACTGGCAACTATCAACTAACAACGAAATATCCTTGATTATTGACGATTGGCTATTGATTATTCGAGAGGAATAGATTGTACTATATACTGCACGGCACAGATGACTACTCCATAGCCCGGGAACTGGATACCATCAAGAAGACCGCGGGCGACCCTTCCCTCCTCGCCACCAATACCTCTACATTCGATGGTGCGCAGGTGGCACTGGACGAGTTCCGGGTAGCCTGCGAGACCGTACCTTTTCTGGCAGAAAAACGGCTCGTTATCGTTTACGGTCTGGTAGAGCGGTTCATGCCGAAGCCGCCGCCGCGAGGTACCGGAGGGAAAAAAACCGAATCCCAGCCCGGCAATTATGAACCGTTTGCGAGCGTCATCAACAACATTCCACCCAGTACTATTCTCCTGCTGATAGAAAGCGAACTCAAGGAGTCCAATCCCCTTTTCAGAATGGTCAAGAATAGCGGTGAGGTAAGGTCTTTCCCACCGCTCAAACTCCTTGACTTGAGGTTATGGGTCTCCCGCCAGGTTACTGAGGAAGGCGGCAGTATCTCCGACCGCGCTGTCACCTTGCTCACGCGGCTTATCGGGCCCAATCTCTGGATTATGTCAAGCGAGCTGAAGAAGCTGGCGGCTTATGCCGACGGGCGCAGTATCGAGGAGACGGACGTCAGAAAAACAGTGAGCTACACCCAGCAGACTAATGTCTTCGGTATGGTGGATGCAATTGTCGAGTTCAATCTCCAGAAAGCAGAGACCGTCCTCCAGCAACTGCTTAACGGGGGCACAGCCCCGCTTTCTCTGCTTGCTATGCTCAACCGGCAAATGCGGCTGATTGTGCGCGCCAGAGAACTTAAACTCAAAAAACTCAACGAAAACGAAATGCGGAGCAAGCTGGGCCTGGCGGACTGGCAGGTCCGCAAGACGCTTGAGCAGGCGAGCCGGTACACTCTGCCGCGGCTCAAGCAGGTCTACCAGCAACTGCTGGATACCGACCTCGCCATTAAGACGGGAAAATATGACAGCGAACTCGCCCTCTACATTCTTATCGCTGAGCTGTGCCAGCCGCAAAAAACAGAGGGACGGCAATCGCAAATGCAGGGGGTGGCGGTCTAACCGGTGCCCGGCAAGATTGCCCTGGTGGATTTTAGCAAGTGCCACCCCGATGAATGTGAAGGAGGTATCTGCCCGGCGGCAAAGGTTTGTCCCCGCAAGCTGTCGAAGCAGGAAAAACCAGGTCAGCGCTGTTGACCGACCCGGTCGCCTGCCGCGCCTGCGCCGATTGTGTGCGCGCCTGTCCTAAAAAAGCGATTAGCTTTCAGCTGTCAGCTAATAATTGAAGATAAAAACTGTTACTAATGGTCTTATAATAGTACGTATTATCCCCCTTTGAAAAGGGGGATACAGGGGGTTTTGAAATCCCTCTCAATCTCCCCCGTATCTTGTACGGGGCAGGCTCTTTGCGAAAGGGAGAGGTTCAGGTTTTCGGAGTC
>JAUYDN010000149.1 GCA_030691775.1 Dehalococcoidia bacterium | reverse complement strand
GTGCCCGGTTCAAAGGTTTCCCTCGTAAAATCGGGGTGAAAAAGAGCCGTGCCACCGGGCTGACAGTGTAAATATGCAGTCTCGATGACAAGACGCAGGTCTTCCCGCGTGGTGATATAGCTGATGGCATCCTGGATGAAGACCGTGTCAAACAGTCGCCCCAGACGTACAGAGCGCATATCGCCCTGAAGGTGTTTACATTCCGGATTAAGTCCGCGGCTGACGGCGAGCATGCCCGGAGACCGGTCGACCAGCGTCATCTTGAAGTGCTTTTTCAGGTGGGAGGCGTTATTCCCCCTCCGCTACCCAACTCCAATACGGCGTTCAGCGTGATGCGCGATTTTCCCACCATGAGTTTACTGTAGAACCCGGCTTCCTCCGCGTAATGGGCTGGCTCGGAGAGCAACTGCCACCACGAGGAGAGGTCGGTGTAGAGGCGGGGTACCGGTTCGTTTTCCACGCTCATAATGTATGCGTTCTACACAGGTATGTCAAGATTGATATTGCAGGGGCGACCCTCGGAGCCTGTCCGAAAATTGCCTGGATTGTCGGGTCAAGCCCGACAATGACAAAGAGAGATGTTGGATTCCAGCAAAAGCTGGAATCCAACATCTACAAAACTGTCATACCCGCGAAGGCTGGTATCCAGAGTAGAACAACGCTCTATAATCGTAAAATCATTTTGAGACAAGCTCCTCGAGGTCGCCCTGAGGGCGGGGTCGTACCCAACTGTTAGAGTATTCTTTGTGGATTCCTGCTCCCGTATCGTGGTACGGGACAAGTTGCGCGGGAATGACAGAGGAGGCTATCCTTCTTTACCCAGGTAGGCGGAAATTACCTGCGGGTTGTTTTTAACCTCTTCCGGCGTGCCTTGCGCAATCTTTTTGCCGAAGTCCAGCACCACGATGCGGTCGGCGAGGTCCATCACCACGCCCATATCATGCTCGATGAGGACGATGCAGTTAACACCATCGCGCAGGACGGGCGACTCCGGGTAAGTATCACCCTGTCCCTCGAAAATATCGATGATAAACCGCGCGATGTCTTCCTTCTCTTCGAGGTTCATGCCCGCCATCGGTTCGTCGAGGAGAAGCACCTTCGGTTCCATCGCTAATGCCCTGCCAAGCTCCACCCGCTTTCGCAGGCCGTAAGGGAGCGCGCCGACCACTTTTTTGCGTATCGGCTCCATCTCCAGGAAGTCGATAATATCCTCGACAACGCGGCGGTGCACGATTTCTTCCTTCTGCGCCGGACCATAAAATACCCCGCCGGTAACAAAGTTTTGCTTCATCAGGATGTGCCGCGCCGCCATCAGGTTATCCAATGTTGACAGCCCGGAATACAGCTCGATGTTCTGGAAGGTGCGTGCCAGTCCAAGCTTCGCTGCCAGGTCGGGGCGGATGCGTGTGATGTCCCGCCCTTCGTAGCTGATTTTACCCGATTGAGGCTTGTAAAAACCGTTGATACAGTTCAGCAGGCAGGTCTTACCCGCACCATTGGGCCCGATAATCGCCAGGATTTCGTTCTCCCGCACATCGACGCTGACATCGCTGAGCGCTTTCACTCCGCCAAATGACAGCGAGAGGTTTTCGATTCTTATCTTGGCTTTACTCTCCGTGGTGGTCATTTCTGCTCTCCGGCACGGGCGGATTTACGGTTCTCTTCCGCCTGGAGCTTGAGCACATACCCGGTGATGCTGGGACAATCGATGCCCTTGCAATCCAGCGATTTTCTCAGCCTAAGGCTCCGCTTGACTAATTCCAGGCTGGCATTACGCGAGCTCGTGTATTTTAACAACCCGGTGCACTTCACCGTCCAGTCCGGCGAGACGAGGATGGTAACCTCGTCAGCGACGGCTTCACAGAAGATTGTAGTTGCGGTTATCTGCCAGTCTGTCATAAACATTCACCTGATTGCAAGAAGGCTCAAACTTTCACTTCGGGTATATGAGACCTGCGTAACGTTTCAATATTACCATCAAGACGATTGGGACGGCAAGCGTGACAGTATGAGCTATCAGCTATAAGCTATTAGCCCTCGATCTTGCGATTTATTGTGCCAGATATGCGCAAACGGTTGCGGCTGTTACTAAACCTGATATTCATCGCGACAATGGACGCGGTGGTCTACATTGCGGGTGGTCCGGAAATTCTGCGGCGCCCAGGCAGAGGCTGATACCACTGATATATTAAGCGACAGGTAACAAGAGTATCAATCCTCTCGCTCTTTGCGAGAAAATTATGCTGGAGCTACCGCTCGATGCGTATGATGCGGTACTGTAGTTTACCCGCAGGCACAATTACCTCGATGATATCACCTTCAGTCCTGCCTAGCGCTGATTTGCCGATTGGCGAGATGGTGGAAATCTTGCCTTTTGAAGGCGCTACCTCTTTGGGATTGACAATTTTGAAGCGCAATTCATGAGTACCGCCGGACGGTTCCAGGACTATTGTATTGCCGACACAGACGGTTTGGGCTTTTTCGGTAGTCTCATCAGTGATAACAGCACAGGCGAGCATCTCATCGATTTCCAGAATCTTGCCATCGATGTGACCCTTTGCCTCACGGGCGGCGTGGAAAGGGGCGTTCTCCTTGAAGTCTTTATCTGCAGCGGCACGCTGAATATCGGCAATGACTTCAATACGTCTCGTGCGTAAAACGGCCAGCTCCGCGGTCAGTTCATCGAACTTCGCTTTCGTCATCGGCACCGGTTCTCGTTTCAGCTTCTGTGTAGGGCCGGTGTTCCGGGATTTACCCTTTTTGATTTTAATACCGATGGCTAAATTGACGGGGTTCAATTTCTCCTTGCGGATGTGGGCGAGAAACGACTTGAGGGGGTCAGTTTTTCCGCCGAAATCCGAGTCCATTTGAGACTGGCGTTCCGCATAGTTGGCGACCTCCCCGGCATTGAGTCCGGCGACTTGCCTTTCACTCCCGAACCACCGCACGAACCGGTTGATTTCCGGTTGTTGTACAGTCCGCTCGCTCTCTGTTAGTGACGCTTGGTAGCGGCTTGCCGCTTCCCCGAGATTAATCCCGACACTGGTCTTCTTTTCTGTTGTCATAGTACCTTTCTAAACAATGTGTTTACGTGTTCGCGTCTCTCCTGAGGCGTACCCTCAGGTTCAGCGGCATTTTCACTGAGCGCATTGCTGTCATAAACATCCGCTGGCTGAAAATATGTGAAACCACATCCGCGTGCCAATCGAAAGACAATTCACCGGCATCTTCGAGTTCCTGAATAAGTCCGCTGGAATCCATCAGTCCGAAAATGCGGTCGAGCTGGCGGTCATTAAGTCTTTCATAGATGCGGCGTGCGAGGTAGCCGGTACGCAGTTCCCTCCCCAACCGCCGCTTCCAACTGCGCTGATAGCCCGCCAGTTTATCGTTACTCAGGTCGTCCCATCCGAGACAGCGGTGCAGGGTGTTGGCGGCAATATCTGCGCAAATCAGACCGAAATAGATACCACCGCCAGTGAGCGGTTTCACCTGGCCCGCCGCCGTACCCACTACCAGCAGACGCTCTCCGTACGTTTTCGGCAACGGTTTCAGTGGCACCCCGCCGTAGGTGAAAGGTACATCCGCGGACACGATTTTACCTTCAGCAGAAAGACGGGCGAGAAAACTGCGCAGGTAGGCGGGGGGATGCCGCCGTGAGAGTAAGCCAGCGAGCGCTTTCCCTGGAACTGTGGGCACGAGCCAGGCAAAGAATCCCGGCGCTATCTTATTGCCGAAATAGACCTCCACTTTGTCGGCTTTGGTCTCGACCTCTGCTTGAGCGCCCATCACGAAGTCGCCAGCCGCCCCCAACCCCAACCCGTCCACCAACTGCGAGCCAAAACCGGTTGTCAGCACCGCAACCCTCGCTTGCAACTCTATCTTGTTCCCCCGGTTAATGACATCGATAACGACCGAATTTTCCCCTTTCCTGATACCTCTGACCTCGCTGCCGACTAAAAATTCGGCGCCAGCCGTTTGAGCATATTCCGCCCACAACTCGTTAAAAGCCGGACGGTTGAGAATAGCAACCTGTGGCGCCGTCCGTTCGATTTCCAGGGGTTTTGATGAAGGCGAATAAAGTTGAGCGCCGTTTACCCAGCGGTAAATAACTGAATCCGGGATAGAAAAAGCGGTAGTGCATTCCTGGCTGACGATGCCCGTACAACAGGCCGCGTCAGTGAGCCTGGTTTTCCTCTCTAAAACCACAATATGGTAGCCCATCCCTGCCAGTCTATAAGCCACCTGGCTTCCCACCGGACCACCGCCAATGACGATGACATCGTAAAGAGTTTTTGCGCTCACCATAGGTGCCTGATTATTAGAATAACATATTGGAGCGAAACTCTAAAGAACCCGAAGGGCAGAGTTCCACGTGCTGTGCACGTGGGTGAATGTATGCGATGGAGATATGAGGTGATAGAATGGGTGGGTGGAAATTCGGTTCTCCGGACACACAGCATACCGCACGGAGTATCACATAGTGTGGATACCGAAATATCGACAGCGCATTCTGAATTCTGGAGTACGTGAGTACCTGGGAAAACTTTTTCCGAAAATACTGGAGCAGATGCCGGGGTGTGAGATCATCACATACAACATACAGGTTGATCACATCCACATGGTGATGATAATCCCGCCCAAGTATGCGGTAAGTGATGTGGTAGCGCAGATAAAGATGCGGACGAGCAGCGAGTTAAGGAAAAAGTTTGGCTGGCTGCACAAGCGGTATTGGAGGGAGAACGTGGTTTGGTCGCCAGGATACCTTGTCTCGACAGTTGGGGTGGAAAAGGAGAGGATACTGAAATACGTTGAGCACCAAGGGCGACAGGATTCAGGTCAAGCGAAGCTTGATTTATGAAGTGCCACGAGCTCTGCTCGTAGGTATCTACTTTATTATTTTAACACGTTTTGCGGAGAAGGGGCAGCAGATTCTCGAAATTAGGCTGTCCAAGCCTGGATATTGCCAGCATAATATACCTTGGCATGGTAATGTTGGCATGAAATTGGTGATTGGGCACACAAGATATGACGGAACGCGAAACCTCAAAAGATAAGATAAGGTACCACGGATATCATCAGTAATACGTGACATGCAGGGTAAAAAACTGCGACTTCGCACACCTCTAACCAATTCCGGTTACAAAAAAGGTCAGAACGTAAGCCTGCAAATTGACGTTCTTAAAAAAGAGAGAATAATCTGACCTCTGTTACATCGGAGAATTACACTTCTTTAGCAATTTACAGAGTCTGGGAACCAAGTCGGGACGTAAGAAGTTCGGCATGTGTTTCGTTTCCCCCGGGCATCAACAGCATAATCCAATCTTCCCCCTTGTTTATCCCCTCCCCCCACCCGTATAATTACTAGCAGGCTGATTAAAAAACGGGTTAATGCTTTTCCTCTCCCTTTCGTAAAGGGAGATTGAGAGGGATTTTAGAATCAAAAACCCCCTTTCCTCTCTCTTTTTCACAAGGGGAGATGAACAGGAGAACACTTTTTCAGCTCCCTGCTAATGGTTTGCGGTTTAAAAAGTATATTGTGGAGGTAATATTATGCCCGCGCCCAAACAGATGAAAGTTGTCCTGGTTTTTGATGACGGCACTAAGAAAGAGGTCACCTATAACCTCAATGCTTTAAGAAGCGGTGATAATCCCCACCAGGCGGGATATGTCGGTGAGCCTGGTGGTTCGTACCAGGAGCTTATCGAGGGGCGGGGTATGGGCTTTACCAACCACATCGACCTCAATGCCTATGCCGTTGCCGTGGAAATCAGCAAGACCATGAGTTTCCTCAAGGACCCGCGTACGGAAGCCGTGGTCATCAATAAACACACCAACCCCGCCGCGTATGCCGCGCGTGAAAACCAGGCTGAAGCCCTCGACGCCGCTCTCCAGACCGATAAAAAATCTCCCTTCGGCGGCGTTATGTCAACCTCATCGAAGCTGACCGGGGAAACCACCCGCCTCCTGGTGGAAAAGAACAAGGCGGAAAGGTTCGTGCTGGATGTACTCGCCGCGCCGGGGTTCGAAGCCGATTGTGTCGATGAGCTTTCGGATGTCATGCGTAACCTGCGTATCGTGGATGTTTCCGCGCTGGATAGCTGGGAGAAAATCAACTCCGGCGTTTTCGGCTACAACATGAAATGGACAATCGGTAACAAACCCGTCATTACCGAAGTGGACAAGACCTCGTTCTTCAACACCAAGTACGGCATGGAAGTGGTGTCAAAACGCAAACCAACCGCCGATGAAATGAAAGACGTCCACCTTGCCTGGATTGGTGCCAAAGCCATACAGTCCAACTCCTTCACCTTCTGCCGCGATGCCGTTCTCCTGGCGCAGTGTGGCGGGCAGACCAATCGCGAAGACTCCGCCAAATTCGCCAACGAGCGGGCTAAAGAGTTCGCAGTCTCATTGAAAGGCTCGGCGGCGGCAACCGATTCCTTTATATTCGACCGCACCGCTATCGAACTGCTCCACGAGATGGGCGTTTCCACAGTAGTGCATCCCACCCGCAAGCTCCTCACTACCGGCAGTCTCAAACCGGATGAAGATATCCTGAAAGTGGTCAACGACTACGGCATGGCGATGGTACGACCTCATCTCATTGGCACGGACGGGCAGGAGAAAGCCTGGCGGGTGTTCAGACACCTCTAACCCCCGCCAACCACTCAGCCCCACCAATTATCAAACGCCAAACACCAAGTATCAAGGAAATCATAAATATCCAATTTCAAAAGAGGAACGAAGTCCCGATTTCTATCGGGAAAGAATCTCCGGTACTACCCAGTAGGCGAGGAGACCCTTCCCCCGATTATTTCGGGGTCAGTGTGACACCGTTACTTGACTTTTGGGGTAAAGCCCCACCCGAGACCAGGTTCAACGACTTACTAATGGTCTTATAATAGTACGTATTATCCCCCTTTGAAAAGGGGGATACAGGGGGTTTTGAAATCCCTCTCAATCTCCCCCGTATCTTGTACGGGGCAGGCTCTTTGCGAAAGGGAGAGGTTCAGGTTTTCGGAGTC
>JAUYDN010000244.1 GCA_030691775.1 Dehalococcoidia bacterium | reverse complement strand
ATACGGAATCCAGGAAACAACAGTGAAAAATCATTGGCATTCGATACTGGATTCCAGCCTTCGCTGGAATGACAAAGGTATTAGCCGCAGAGCAATTATCATAAACCCAAACAAAAATAGCCTCATTTTTTAACAGCCTCCGCAGAGAAGGGGCAGAACTATGTTGAGAGGGGCTGACGCCCCTCTCAACTCCCTTGTGCAAGTTGGCAGTCATCTTGCTTTCCCACCCTTTGCAACCATCATTTTTATATTTCGTCCGCGGCACCACACTCCATGTGTGATTGTCAAGTTATTTCGGAGACACTACACCAGTAATAGTTGTCAATTGCCTGAGGATTACATATAAAATTGCCGTGCTTCCGATTGAAGCGATGGTGTACCAAACTTATATACCCGCCCATAACCAGCCAAGCGTTTTTTTAAGAATATTACCTTGCTTTTGCTGGCTCATATTTCCACCATCCCAATAAAGTGGTAGTTTTGACGCAATTCTATCACAGCTACGAATAATGAGTAAAAGGAACAAAAGTTGTAGTTTCAGAAAAAGTGATGACTGTGTAAAATAGGTGCTGTTTTAAAGCTTATTCTACAAACACGCCGTCACTCATATGCCGGGTCACAGTCGCAAACCGTGTCATCGTGACATCGTGCGTGGTGACAATCACCGAGATGTTTTCTTTAGCGATGATTTCTTTCAGCAGGTTAAAGATAGATAAACCGGTGGTTGCGTCCAGTTCCCCGGTGGGCTCGTCTGCCAGAATCAGGCAGGGACGGTGTGCCAGGGCGCGCGCGATTGCCACGCGCTGTCTTTCCCCGCCGGAAAGCTCGTAAGGGCGGTGACTGGCGCGCCTTTCCAGCCCCACCATTCCCAGGCACTCCAACGCGCGCTTGCGCTGTTCTCCGCGGCTCCAGTTGGCGATTCTCAGGGGCAGTTCAACGTTTTCATAAGCGGACAGGAGCGGGAGTAAAGCAAACGACTGAAACACGAAGCCGATTTCTTTCCGGCGCAGTGCTACCAGCTCACGCTCCGGGAACCGCGATATTTCACGCCCCCGGAAACGGACCGAGCCTTTAGTGGGGCGGTCCAACCCGGCGAGCAGGTTGAGTAGCGTGGTCTTGCCCGACCCACTGCGCCCGGTAACCATTACCAGTTGCCCTTGCAAGACATCGAGGTCCACATCACGTACCGCCCGTATCACCTGCCCCCCGAAGCTGAAAGTCCGGGAGACTCCCCTGGCAGTGATGATTGGCTCTGTCACCGGCTTTCCCTCCGTGTGCTTTTTTCCGGCTCGATGATAATGTGGTCGCCGGCAAACGAGACCCGGGTGCGTTCTTCGAGGTTCAGTTTATCCATAAGCTCTTTGGGCAACTGGAGACGCCCCGCTTTATCTACCAGGACAAACTCTTCAAAAGATTCGCGCGGTTTATCCGTGGGACGCTCGAAGGTGTGCGCCACCCTTACTGCTTCCAGGCTGGAGCGCCCGTCCCGGATAGTCACCACCCGGTCGACTTTAGATGTAACGTTAGCATCGTGAGTGACGACAACAATAGTGATACCGTAGGTCTGGTTGAGCGAGCGGAACAGGTCGAAGATACCAGCCGCCGTCTGTGTGTCTAATTCTCCCGTCGGTTCATCCGCGAGGAGGAGGGGTGGGTTGTGCGCCACGCCGATGGCTATCGCCACACGCTGTTGCTCTCCGCCGGAAAGGAGGACTGGTTTATATTTCATACGGTCTTTAAGTCCCACCGCTTCCAACAGTTCCCTTGTCCTTTCCCGGCGTTTTCTTGGCGTCCAACTAAGCAGGATTAACGGTAGCTCCACGTTCTGGTACGCGCTGAGATAGGGGATAAGATTGCGGCCGCCCTGTTGCCACACGAACCCGGCGTCTTTACGGCGGTATGCTACCAGGTCCTGCGGCGACATGGTAAGCAGGTCCCGGCCGCCCACAGTGACCTGGCCGGCTGAAGGCGTTTCCAGCCCCCCGAGAATATTGAGCAGGGTGGATTTGCCACTACCGCTGGCGCCGATGATTGCCATGAGTTCACCCTTACGCACCTTCAGGTCAAGCCCGCGCAGGGCAACCACCTCGAGGTCCGCAAGCTTATATATCTTGAACAGGTCTTCACAGATTATGTAGTAATCATTTTGTACTGTAGTCATATATTCCTTGAGTAAAGCCAAAAGTTAAAAATCATCCCTTTGTCTACTATATTTTCGTTTAGAGTTTAGATATTAGATATTAGATATTAGAGTTTAATTATGCTACTGGTCTCCCATTCTCAACGTCCGGCTCAGTGCCACGCGGGTGAAGAACAAAACCACCATGGAAAGAGTCACCACGAAGGCAATGGCAAGTATTGTGTAGGTGATACCGATTGTCGCCCAGTCGGTGACGAAAACGAACGGTGGCAATACCCTCTCGCCTCGCTCCGTAAGCTGGAGAAACGGCATCATTACCCCGCTCAAACGCATACCTACAAACGTGCCGATGCCCATCCCGACGGCAATAATGAATATCTGCTCGAAGCCGATGAGAGTGATAATTTGCCGGAAAGAAAAACCCAGCGTGCGCAGGATGGCGAACTCCAACTGCCGCCCGCGTGCGGAGAGGTAGGCATAGACCACGAAGCCGAGTCCGCTCACCAGCGCCACGCCAAAGAAGGCGAGCGTCAGCACCCCTCCCCACCCTGCCGCAATCAGCGGGTCCGATTTCTGCTCGGTAATAATCTTATTCTTATCTAACAATCTTTCGGCTCTATATTCAGGGGATTTCAGTAGCTCGATTACCTTCGGTCTTTCATTTTCATCTTCAGTAATTGAGAGCCATGCCTCGTTGGGATAAATCGGCAGGCTGGTGCCAAGCTGGCGGTTACGCATCGTCATCAGCCGGTCGAGGTTGACCAGCATGAAAATCCTCTGTGCAGGGTCGAGCGTTGGGAAGTATTTTACGGTATCCACAATTTCAACCGGAATGTACTGACCGGGCATACGAATGTTTACCCAGCTGCCGATATTGGCGCCGGTCTGTTCCAGGAACTGCTCGTTGACAATGACCTGCAAAGGCAGGAGATCGAGGTTCGGGAAAATTCCCCGGTACGTATTGCCGCTACGCGCCGTCCAGGTATACCGCGCTGAAGATTTGCCGGTGTGGAAGGTCACGGTATCTGCCCGCCAGCCATCTCGTATCTGACTGCCGCCGGTCAACGACCTCCCGCCCTGGTCATCGATTTGCGGCTCCCATATCGTAAGGTTATCGAATTCCTCGATTATTTGCGGTTCAGTGACACCGGTCTTTTTCACGTAGAGGTCGTCGAGATACAGCCCTTGCAACTCTCCTGAGCGCCCTCCGGATACACCCAAGAAAATAGTATGGAGAGTCAGCGGCCCGGGTAACAAGTCCTCACTATAAGGTCTTTTGATGGGTATTTCAAAAAACTCCCAGCTTTCAGAAGTGGGTAAACCAAGCTCATAGTCCCAGTACTGGTTTTTTCCGTCCTCGATGCGGACAAACATCCTGATTCTCGCGGTCTGTTTGTAAGCCGCGCGGGTCCAGAGCCCGATTGCCTCCGTGCCTTCCGGTAGTTTCATTCCCTGTTCGACCGGCCTGTCTCTGACGAGGATATCCATCAGCTCGGGTAAACTCTTCTCTGCGAAGTCTTCCCGGAACCAGGCAATCTGTTTCATGCTTTCCGGGTCCATTGCCACTACCGTGGTGTCCACCTGCGTAAAGGTAGTGCCGACCATCGCCGAGCCGCGGAAAACAATGCTGACGCTTTCCACGCCGGGTACAGCGGCATAACGGTCGTAAAGCGTTTTTTTCCCGGCGGAATAGTCCCGTAGTTGCTCGAGGCGCACGTCTGCGCCCACAGAGTACATGGCACGCTCGAAGTAGCTACGGTCGAGCGTACCGAGAAAGCTCGCCGAGAACATGCCCACGCTCGCCGCCAGCATCAACAGCAGGATGAGACGGCTGTAATGAACGGGATTACGCGCCATATAACGCAGGCTGATGATAATCGAGGAGTTGGCAACGTATTTGCTGATTTTTTCCGCTATGAGCACCAGGATGGGGAAAACACGCAGAAAAACGATTGCCACGGCAATCATAAAGAGTAGTGGAGTGATGAGGAGGAGAGGGTCTATGCCCAGGTCGCCGAAAATGTTCTGCTGGACAAGAGTGCCACGCTGGTTTAGCTCGTAATATAGCCCTGCGCCGATAACGAGGAGGACGATATCCAGGTAGAACCTTTGCCAGAAAGGCGCTCTGGGTGGGCGCGCTAGATGTTGGCGTTGCTGGACAATGCCCCGCCGCGCCGCCTGTGCCGCTGGAATCATAAATGCCAGGAGGCAGAGAACGGCGGATGCCGCTGCCAGTATGAACACCATATCGGAGAAGCGTACCGGCAGGAGACCGCCGCCGCTGAGGGGGCGGAATGGCGCCGTCTTGCCAAGTAATCCGAAAACAAAAGCCCCCAGAATGGGACCCGTTACACCCCCCACGGCACTGATGATGATGCCCTCTAACAGTAAAATGCCAAAAACCTGGACAGTATTGGCGCCACGGCTCCGGAGCAGGGCAATCTCCGTGGCTTCCTGCTCGATGACCATGTTAGCGACGGTGACGACATAATAGAGTATGATGCCGACAATCTGGAAAACAAGGAGAAAGAGCGGTATCTGGGTAAATAGTTGTTTCTGTTGGAACTCGGTGATGACTGAGCGCATCGATGTGAAGAACGTGGTGCGGGGGAGTTTGGTGACGATATTCCGTTCCATCAGCTCCAGTGAACCGGCTACGTAGCCGGCATTGAGTGAGGTTATCTTGCCAATATCAACAAAGTAGTACCAGTAATAGGTCGCCCTCCCCTGGGGAAAGACCGTGCCGATGACATCGAAGAACGTATCTTCACGGACGAACAGGGGCGCTACCAGGCCGCTTTCAGAATCGACAGTAAAAACATCCGTCTTCAGGAACCAGAACTCTTCAACCGTGTCCAGCGGCTCGATAAGACCGGTCAACCGTATGGTGAGCTGGGTGGGACCGTCACCCCAGAGGTCGGTGTAGAAAATAAACTTGTCTCCCGGTTTGACCCCGAAGCGCTTGGCAGTCTCGGTACCGATGAGCGCCTCGATTTCAAAGTCCGGCGTGATGATGTTTTCCGGTAGGATACCAGTGGGAAGAGTCTGGGCTTGTTTTAGCTCTTCCAAGCTGATACCAGTGGGAGGAGCAGACTGGGCTTGCTGTAGCTCTTCCAAGCTGACTATGTGACCCGGCGGATCGGGGAACCGCCCGTCGGTGAGACGCACGTGCTGTTCAAGGTTCGTGTAGAACTGGAAATAACCCGTCGGCCGGGTAGCACTCACATCGATGACCTTGTCCGGGATGGCGATGGAGAAAGTGGGACCTTGAATCGACCTCTCCTTCTGACGCACCATAAAACCAACATTCTGGTCAATCTGCTGGTCGAGGAAATTCCACATTCCCTGGTATTCAGCCGGTTCCGGGGGATTACTTGGCGAGTACATCTGTATATCCAGCATTTCAATCTGCTGTTTGTTCAGGGCATGTAATAGACCGAGGTCGCTCAGGGCATTTGAGAACAGCGGGGTGCTGGAGACAAGGGTAACCGCCACCAGGACCCCCACTACGATACTGGAGAGTAGTTTCCAGTTAGCCAGACTGCGCCTGAGCACAAGTAAGAACACCGAAATCAAGGCTGACATATGTGGCACACTATAGCACAAGTGTCATTGTAAAACAATAGGTTTCACCGTTTTTATGATGCTAAAGACGATTATACGGGTATAGCCTCTTTATATTCGTTAAGGTACAATAGGTGACAATGAACCGTATAACGGAAAATACCCGCCGGATACTGGGTGAACTACCGGAAGGCGTGGAACTGCTGGTGGCGGGAAAGGGGCGCACCGCCGATGAACTGATGGCGGCGGTGGAGGGTGGCGCCCGCATTATCGGGCAAAATTACGTGCAGGCAGCTGAGCCAGCCATCCGTGCTATCGGCAACCTGGTGCAATGGCATTTCATCGGGCACTTACAGAGGAACAAAGCAAAGCGAGCCGTCGAACTCTTCCAGATGATTGAGACGGTCGATTCTATCGAGCTTGCGTGCGAATTAGACAAACGGTGCGCCGGCATCGGGCTGATTATGCCGGTACTCATCGAAGTCAACAGCGCCCGTGAGTCCAGGAAAGCCGGGGTGTTCCCGGAGGATGTTGTCGCCCTTACCCGGGGGATTGCCAGCCTGCCGAACGTCCGGTTGATGGGCTTAATGACGATGGGACCGCTAGCGCGCGCCGCAGGGGAATGCCGACCGTTCTTCTCCGGGACAAGAAGGCTTTTCGATGAGATTGACAGCCTCGCTCTGCCTCACGTCCAGATGAAATACCTCTCCATGGGTATGACCGATACATATAAGATTGCCATCCGGGAAGGTGCAAACATAATACGGATTGGCAGGGGTATTTTCGGGGAGAGGTAGGTCTTTCATTTTCAAGCTTAAAGTGAACAGGGTTCACTAACATCCCAACGCGGCTCTGGCAATTGGTCATGAACGCACAGGCGAGGACGCCTGTGCCACCTGTTTTTTCAAAAAGTTGTAGATAAGAAGTTTTAGTATTTGAGTTCTCATATTATGACTTGTTTCGGATTTCGATTCTTGAATCAAGTCCCGACTGAATCGGGATGGCGACAAAGTCGCTCATACGGGACAAGTATTCGTATTTCGAATTTTATCGTGGGGTGGTCACAAAGTCCCCGAACAATCTATAATGAAAAGTGGGGGCTAACATAATGATTACCGGAGAACAGGTACGCGCCAGCCTCGGAAAGGTCATCGTTCCGGAGGTGGAGCGCAGTGTGGTCGACCTCAACCTGGTGCGGGATGTATCTCTCACAGACGGGAAAGTAAATATCAAAC
>JAUYDN010000184.1 GCA_030691775.1 Dehalococcoidia bacterium | reverse complement strand
TACGGGGCAGGCTGTGGCAATCTAACGCTTAATAAAATCCCCTTTTTTATCCAGAGATTGCTTCGCTTGAGTTTACCCTGAACGAAATTGAAGGGCTCGCAAAGACAGACTGAGCGATGTCTCAACATTTATTCTGACGTTTGTATTAATTCATTTTCAAGAATTAAATATTCGAATTTGTTTCGGATTTCGATATTCGATATTAGGATTTGGCGGTTTTTACTTTGCTAAAAAAAGTGCCCCGCAAGTATAATAGAACACCCGCGGGGCACAAATTACCTTTTAATAGAGGCGGGGTAGTTACGGCATCAGGTCGCTCTCATGGTCGTCAGCCAGCATGTCCAGTTCCGTATCGAGCTCCGGCTCCGCATCCGTCTCTTCTTCTAGTTTTGCCTTGATTTCCGGCGGAATGGTTACCATCTCCGCGTCTGGCTTATAACGTGCTGGAATCAGCCGCCCGATGATGACATTCTCCTTCAACCCTACCAGTCTATCGGTGGCGCGCCTGATTGCGGCCTCGGTGAGGATTTTAGTAGTCTCCTGGAAGGATGCGGCCGCCAGCCAGCTTTCTGTGCTTAGTGCCGCGCGGGTGATGCCCAGCAGTACCGGGTGCGCCACGGAGGCTTCGCCGCCCTCCGCGAGAACTTTCGCGTTCACTTCCTCGAACTTGAACCGGTTCACCAGCTCGCCGGGGACAAGCTCCGTGTCTCCCGATGAATCGGTGCGTACCTTCGCCAGCATTTGCCGGACGATGATTTCTATATGTTTATCGTTGATGTTCACGCCCTGTGAGCGGTACACTTTTTGCACTTCATCTACCAGATATCTCTGCACGGCTTCTTTGCCGGAAACATTGAGGATATCCTGAGGATTCATCTGACCTTCCGTAAGCTGTCGGCCAGCTTTCACCTGTTCACCCTGCTGAACACGGAGACGCGTATTGGCGGCAACGTTATAGATACGCTCGTCTTTTTCTTCGTAGACAATAGCTATCTTTCTATCCTCGAGCACGACATTACCGGCAACCGGTGCGATTAATGTCTGCCCTTCCACGGGGACAACTGCCTTTATTTCCTGGGCCGTGGCTTTGCCCTTTTTAGCTGGTTTTTTAGGGGTGGGCCCACCAACCACAGCGCCTTTCTCCACCCACTGCCCGTTCTGCACACTCGCTTTCCAGCCGGGTGGCAGTGTCAGTTCTTCACGGAAAAACTCCGAGCTGGTGACCTTGATGGTCTGGCGCTCTTCTGTCTGTGTTATTTCGACAATGCCGCTGATTTCGGATATGACTGCCTGGTTCTTGGGCGACCGTGCTTCAAAAAGTTCCTCCACCCTGGGCAGACCTGTGGTAATATCCAGACCGACCACGCCGCCGGTATGGAAAGTCCGCAGGGTAAGCTGTGTACCCGGCTCGCCGATGCTCTGGGCGGCAATGATACCGACGGCGGTGTTATGCGCGATGGAGGTGCCACGCGCGAGGTCGCGCCCGTAGCATTTCTGGCAAACACCCCGCTTTGCCTGGCACCTCATAGGACTGCGGACATAGACTCGCTTTATTCTGGCGGCAACGATCTTTGCCGCTTTCTGGTCATCGATTTCCTCATCCCGGGAGATGATGATTTCCCCCGTGGATGGGTCGGCGATATCCGCAGCAGAAAGACGCCCGATAATGCGGTCGCTCAGCGTTGGTAGATTCGGGTCTCTCTCTTTGGCTTCCTCAATCAAGAGTCCATCCATTGTACCGCAATCGACTTCCCGGATAATGACGTCATGGGCTACATCGACAAGACGGCGGGTGAGGTACCCGCTTTCGGACGTCCTTAATGCGGTATCCGCCAGACCTTTACGTGCACCGTGGGTGGAGATAAAATACTCCAGCACACTCAACCCCTCACTAAAGCTGGCTTTAATCGGGAAATCGATGATTTTCCCGGAGGGATTGGTCATCAAGCCACGCATACCAGCCATCTGGCGTATCTGGAGCATATTACCTTTTGCGCCGGAAGTAGCCATCATATAGATACCGCTGAACGGGTCCAGACTCTTCTGCGTGGCTTCCGTCACCCTGTCCGTAACTTCGTTCCAGACCTTAATAACTTCACCGTAGCGTTCGTCATCGGTGATGACACCCGTTTCATACTGTTTTTCGATTTCCGCTGTCCTCGCTTCGGCGTCAGCGATAAGCCGCGCTTTGGCTTTCGGCACTTCAATATCACCCATAGCGATGGTGGTACCGGACCGGGTAGCGTACAGAAAACCGGTCTCCTTGATTCTATCCATGACAGCCGCCATTTCTTCGTCATTGAGTATTCTGGCGCAGTCCGCCACGATTTTTTTAATCGATGACTTGTCCACAACGTAGTTACGGAAACCTACGGTACGCGGGAAGCATTCGTTGAGAATAATCCGTCCCACACTCGTCTTGAGCCGCTGGCCGTCACCTTCCAGGTCTCTGACCTCTATTTCCGCCTTCAGGTCGATGACACCGAGTTCGCAGGCGAGCTTGGCTTCTTCAAAACTACCGAACTTTTTGCCTTTACCGGTAGCGTTGGGACGGATAGTGGTCAGGTAATAGCACCCCAGCACCATATCCAGGGTAGGGCTGACCACCGGGTCTCCGGAAGACGGCAGGAGCATATTGTGAATACTCATCATCTGCTCGCGGGCACCCTTGACGGCGGCGCGGGAAAGAGGCACGTGTACCGCCATCTGGTCGCCATCGAAGTCCGCGTTGAAGGCGGAACACACCAGCGGGTGAATCTGGATAGCGCTCCCATCGATAAGCACTGGCTCAAAAGCCTGGATGCTGAGGCGGTGGAGAGTGGGGGCGCGGTTGAGCAGTACCGGCCGTTCGTGGACCACCTCTTCCAGGATGTCGTAGACCTCTGGTTTGGCTTTCTCCACCTGACGGCGGGCGCTCTTGATATTGTGTGCCAGCCCCTGCTCGATAAGGCGGCGCATCACAAATGGTTTAAACAGCTCCAAAGCCATACGCCGCGGCAGACCGCACTGGTGTAATTTTAATTCCGGACCGACAACAATAACCGAGCGGCCGCTGTAATCTACCCGTTTGCCCAGCAGGTTCTGGCGGAAGCGTCCTTGCTTGCCGCGTAACATATCGGAGAGCGACTTGAGCTTGTGACCGCCGCTCACAGAAACCGGCTGACCGCGTTTTCCGTTATCTACCAGAGAATCGACGGATTCCTGGAGCATGCGTTTTTCATTGCGGATGATAATTTCCGGCGCACCGATTTCCACGAGGTGGTGCAGGCGGTTGTTGCGGTTGATGACACGCCGGTACAGGTCGTTAATATCGGAGATGGCGAACCGTCCGCCATCCAGTTGCACGGTCGGTCTTAAATCAGGCGGCAGGACCGGTAGAACGGTGAGCACCATCCACTCCGGCTTGTTGCCACTGCGCCGGAAGGCTTCCACCACCTGGAGGCGTTTGCCGGCTTTCCGGCGGCGCTGTGCGGATGGCGAACGGCTTTCTTCAATCAACTCTTTTCGCAATCCGTCCAGGTCGATATCCCGCATAATTTTGAGAATGGCTTCGGCGCCCATACCGGCAGTGAATATATCCGGGTAAGTATGGCTAAGTTCCTGGTATTCATTCTCGGTGAGTAAGTTCTTCACCTTGAGTTTCCCCAGCTGCTCCGCTTCCGATGTGGCTACCTCATCCGCTTCCTCGTCTTCCTCCACAGCCGTACGGCGCATCTGGTTAGCTTCTTCGACGGTGGTCTCTTTTTCTGCCTCAATCTTTGCTTCCACGGCAGACTGGCGCTCGGCAGATTCTTGCACGGTATCCTTCTGCAGTTTCTCGATTGCCGCTTGCCGCAGATTTTCATCTATCGACGTGATGACATAGTGAGAGAAATAGAGCACCCGTTCCAGGTTACGCGGTGAAAGGTCGAGTAATAAACCGATACGACTTGGGATGCCCTTGGCAAACCAGATATGGCTCACCGGGGATGCAAGCTCGATGTGCCCCATCCGCTCCCGGCGCACTTTAGCACGCGCCACTTCGACACCGCACTTATCGCAGATAATACCCTTGAACCGGACTTTTTTGTATTTGCCGCAGAAACATTCATAGTCCTTGGTGGGACCGAAAATACGTTCGCAGAAAAGACCGTCTCTTTCCGGCTTCAGCGTGCGGTAGTTGATGGTCTCCGGTTTGGTGACCTCGCCATAAGACCAGCTACGGATTTGCTCCGGGGACGCCAGAGAAATACGTATTGCATCAAAATCATTAACTTCAAGCATTCACTACACCTCTTCCGTTCCGGTTTCTACTACGGGGGTTTCAGGTTTCACGGCTTCAACCGGTGCCGCTGGCGCGGTTTCCGGCGTACCAGTTTCCAGTATGGGCGTTTCTATTATTTCTGGCGCTCCGGTGGTCTCCGATGCCAGCAATGTTCTTTCTTCCTGCCCTTCGTTGATTACTTCGATCGCCAGTCCCAGGCTCTGTAGCTCTTTGACCAGCACTTTGAAAGATTCGGGGACGCTGGGTTGGAGAATATCTTCGTTTTTCAGGATCGCCTCATAAGCCTTGGTGCGCCCGGTAACATCATCCGACTTGATGGTCAACATTTCCTGGAGGATGTGCGCGACCCCGTAAGCTTCCAGCGTCCACACTTCCATTTCGCCGAAGCGCTGACCGCCGAATTGCGCCTTACCTCCCAGCGGTTGCTGACTGATAAGTGAATACGGACCGGTCGAACGGGCGTGAACCTTGTCTTCCACCAGGTGGTTGAGTTTCATCACATAGATGTTCCCCACGGTAACCGGCTGGTCGAATGGCTCGCCGCTGCGCCCGTCCCTGAGCATGTATTTACCCGTGGTGGGAGGTACCAGGTTTCCCTCTGCCTTTACCTTGCGGATGGCTTCCACCAGTTCCGTTGGTGAGAGCTTTTTAGACGGGATGCCGAATTCAGTTTCAAGCCAGAGACGCTGGCAGATACCCTTCGCCTCTCCGTGATATTTCTCATCGAACACCTTCTTGCCGTCATAACCATGGTTATTCACCCATTCTCGTGCGGTATCCCATTTTGGCGTAGAGTTGTGGTTGTCCGGGCTCAGGTCCACTGCACCGGCTTTCTGTGCGACCCATACCCGGGCAAGACCGTCCTCGATATCCAAATCGTCAGCGCCGTCAAAAACCGGGGTAAGCACCTTATAGCCAAGCTGTTGCGCCGCCCAGCCCAGATGCGTTTCTAACACCTGCCCGATGTTCATGCGTGACGGAACGCCGATGGGATTGAGAATAATATCTACCGGGGTACCATCCGGGAGGAAAGGCATATCTTCTTTGGGCGCAATGATGGAGACGACGCCCTTGTTACCATGCCGGCCTGCCATTTTATCACCGACGGATATGGCTCGTTTCTGTGCAATCCAGACCTGCACCCACTTGTTGACACCGGCAGGTAGTTCGTCACCTGTAAATACTTTGACGTTGACCACCTTACCCCATTCGCCGTGGGGAACACGGAGGGAGGTATCTTTGACCTCCCGTGCCTTTTCACCGAAGATAGCGCGCAGGAGTTTTTCCTCGGCGGAAAGCTCGGTTTCGCCCTTCGGTGTAATTTTGCCTACCAGAATATCATCCGGACCAACCTTGGCACCGATGCGGATAATACCTTCTTCATCCAGCTCACGCAGGCTTTCTTCACCCACGTTGGGGATATCACGCGTGATTTCTTCCGGTCCGAGCTTGGTATCGCGGGCTTCTACTTCATATTTTTCGATGTGGACAGAGGTGAAAGCATCGTCTTCCACCAGACGGCTATTGATGATGATTGCATCTTCGTAGTTGTAACCGCGCCAGCTCATAAATGCGCACACCAGGTTCTGGCCGAGCGCTAGTTCGCCTTGCTCCGTCGAGCTACTATCTACCAGTACTTGCTCCTGTTCTACACGGTCACCCTTGCTTACGATGGGGCGCTGGTTGATGCAGGTGCCCTGGTTGGTGCGGACGAACTTGAGTAAAGGATAAGTATCCATTACCCCATCTTCACGGGCAACGACAATTTCGGAGCTGGTAACAGAAACGACTACGCCGGGATGGTCCGCGATGAGCACCTGCCCGCTGTGTCGCGCCGCTTCTGCTTCCATCCCGGTGGCGACAATCGGAGCGGAGGGACGGAGGAGGGGTACCGCCTGCCGTTGCATATTGGAGCCCATCAAGGCACGGTTGGCATCGTCATGCTCAAGGAACGGGATGAGCGCCGCCGCCACGCTGAATATTTGCTTGGGCGAAACATCCATGTAGTCGACCTTTATCGGTGACTCACGGAGATAACTGCCCCCCACCCTGACCTCGACCCTCTCATCGACAAATTGGTTTTTATCGTCCAGGCGGGCATTCGCCTGGGCAATGGTATATTTTTCATCCATATCGGCAGACATATAAACGATTTCATCCGTGACACGGGGTACTACCTTGACCATCCGCTTTAGTTTGTTCAGCCGGGCGGCAATGTCGCTATCGATTACCTGACCTTCATCGACGATAATACCGCCTTTACTATCTTTCACTGCTTCCCGCACGGTCTTACCTGCCAGGTCTTTATTCTTGCTTTCAAGCTCTTTGATGACCTTGCGGTAAGGTGTTTCGATGAAGCCATAGCGGTTGACCTTACCATAAATTGCCAGACTGCCGATGAGACCGACGTTGGGACCTTCCGGCGTCTCGATAGGACAGATGCGCCCGTAGTGGGAATAATGAACATCACGGGCTTCAAAGCCGGCGCGCTCGCGGGAAAGACCGCCGGGACCCATCGCGGACAGGCGCCGTTTGTGGGTCAACTCGGCGAGGGGATTGGGTTGGTCCATAAATTGTGAAAGCTGGGAACTGCTGAAAAACTCCCGGATGGCGGCAACCACCGGCCGGGTGTTGACGAGAGCGGTAGGAGTCGCCACCTCTATAGGAATGGTGCTCATACGTTCCCGGGCTACCCTCTGCAGGCGCAGAAGCCCGATGCGGAACTGGTTTTGAATAAGCTCACCCACGGTACGGATGCGGCGGTTGCCGAGATGGTCGATATCATCGCCTTTATCCTCGCCATTGTTAATCAGAATCATGTGGCGGATGATTTCCACCAGGTCTTCTTTAGTTAGAGCACGCTGGGATTCCGGGACTTCCAACTCGAGCCGCTTGTTAAGCTTGTACCGTCCTACCACACCGAGGTCATAGTGCTGGGCATTAAAGAGCTGGTTTTCCATCAATTTCCGGGCGTTCTCGAGACTCGGTGGGTCGCCGGGTCTGAGCTTACGGTAAATATCCAACAACGCATCGTTCCGGTCGTTGATATTGGGGTCGCGGTCCAGTGTTTGTTTAATAAAATGCCGGTTTCCCGAGTCCTCTTTAGGGAAGAGATTGAGGAGTTCAGCATCGCTCCCGTAGCCGATGGCGCGTAACAGAGTTGTAACCGGAATCTTACGTTTGCCGTTGATTTTCACGGACATAACATCCGAGGTGGCGGTATCGAACTCCAGCCAGGCGCCACGATTGGAAATGAGTTTGGCGCGACAGAGAGTAATACCGGTAGCCGGGTCTTCATCCGCGGTGAAATAGACGCCGGGGGAACGGAGTAACTGGCTGACGACTACCCGTTCCGCGCCGCTGGTGATGAAAGTGCCCTTGGCGGTCATCAACGGGATATCACCGAGGAAAAGGTCTTGCTCTTTTATTTCTCCGGTCTGCTTGATGAGCAGGCTGGCACGGACATAAAGGGGTGCGCCGTAGGTGAAATCGCGCTGGCGGCACTCCCGCTCAGAGTGACGCGGCTCACGGAACTCGAAAGCCGCTAAGGTAAGCTGGAGCCGGTTGCCGGTGAAGTCATTGATGGGAGAAATTTCTTCCAGTACATGCCTGAGGCCGTCTTCCTGGAACCACCGGAAGGAGTCGAGTTGAATTTCGATAAGGTCGGGAACGTCCAGAATTTGCGGTAACCGGGCATAGGATTTTCTGGAAACGAGCGACCTGCGGGACACACTTTGTGCTAAAGCCATAAAAACACCTCAAGCCTTTGCGTTAGATTTTTCACAGAGAGATGAGTTTAGCGCGGACGCACGCCAATTGAGAAGAGCGGTTGATTGGTGGGATTAAAAATAGGGAGATACGCGTAGTGAGGCATATACTGCAAATAGTAATAATAACAGCTTTAGAAACATCTGTCAATAGCGCCAGCGCCCGAATTTTGTTCCAGGAACCCTCGCGTGCTCGCTGTCTCTCCGGACAAAATGTGGGGGGGGAGACACTTGTGTCTCCCCCACCCGATACTTTCAGGACTTTACCCCGTTTAAATATGGATGAATCATCTCAGGCACTCAGCATATCAACCGCTACGGCATAGGCAACCCGCTGTCCATGGCGTTACCGGCATAATACTTGTGGCACCTGGAGCGCTTGCTTTGATTGGAGCGTGGATAACTCAAGCGACTGGTAACGACCCTCTTCGACTTATCCCGGCAACATCTCTTCAACGACGCTATGACGCTAACCCTGTCGGGAATAACTATGCTGATTGATGCTCACCTTCACGCTAAGAAGGCGTGACGTCTGACTGTGGACGTAAGAAAACGCGCTACCCGTCAATAATGCGTACCGCAAAAGCAGGATACGACCCCTTGTTAATGTTCTACGATTTTGTCACCAGTTAACTGTTCAGGGAAAATGTCACCATGGAAGGAATAGTGACATTGAACAAGAAGGAACAAAAGAGACTTATGGTTTTAAATCTAGTGGAGAAGGGGAAGATGGGTGGTGGG
>JAUYDN010000159.1 GCA_030691775.1 Dehalococcoidia bacterium | reverse complement strand
TTGATACTCGTGGTGACGGAGCCTTTGCGACCATCGCGGTAGGTTACCGGCGCTACCACCTGCACCTCGTCCTTATTATGGTACATCGCGCTGATGAGGTCGGAGTAGCGGGTTTCCATGAACTCGCGCCGGATTTTACGCGTGCGTGTCAGCTCGGCTTCATCCGGGTCGAACTCTTTGTGCATCAAAACGAACTTTTTCACCCGCGCCGCTTCCGGGAGGTAGCTGTTCACCCGGTCCAGGTCTTTCTGCACCAGCTCGGCTACTTCGTTCTTCTGGGAGAGGTCGACGAAGGTGGTGAAGGGGATATGACTTTTCTCCGCCCATTTGCTCACCATCTTGAAATCGATATTGACGATGGCGCTCACGTAGTCGTCATCTTTGCCACCGAGTACCATCGCATCTTTGATGTAGGGGCTGAAGCGCAGGCGACCTTCGATGTATTGCGGCGCGTATTTCACCCCCGAACGCAATTCACCCATATGGTCCATGCGGTCGAGGAAAATCAGGTGTCCCTTCTCGTTAACGTTCACGGCATCACCCGTCTTCAGCCAGCCGTCGCCGGTAAACGCCGCCGCCGTTTTTTGGGGGTCGCGGTGGTAACTACTGAACATAGAGTTACTGCGTACGTACAACTCGCCGGTGTTCAGCAGGCGTACCTCGGTATCGATGGCAGGGCGGCCGACACTGGCGAAATCGATCTCACCCTTGCCGTGGGACGAAATCAGGCCGGCTTCGGTACTGGCATAGTTCTGTCTTAGCTCGATGCCGATGGCGTGTATCAAACGGAACGTATCCAGGCTCAGCACCGAGCTACCCGTGACGGCAAACCGCACGTTGATAAGCCCGAGTTTGTCCTTGAGCGGGCGGAACAACAGCCAGAAGGCGGGAATATAAAGGAGCTTCCAGAACAGGCTGGGTTTTTTACCTTTGAAGTGCATGTCAGCCATCTTGTGCCCGATGGGCAGGAACAGGTTGTAGGTGAAGCGCTTGAGCGGGTGGGTATCGATTATCTTGACCTGAATTTCGCTGACCAGGCTTTCCCACTGGCGCGGTCCGTAGATGACGAAGTTAGGTCCCACCTCACGCGTGTCCTCGGCGATTGTTTCCGGTTCTTCCGGGAAGTTGAGTACGGCGCCGGTGAGCAGGTGCGGGATGGTCGCGAAGAAGCTATCGCCCACCCAGGCGGCGGGAAAGTTGGAGATGAGATTATCCGTATCGACAAGCGGGTAGCGGCTGACAAATCCTTCGGCGGTGGAGATGAGAGCGCGGTGGGTGAGCCGGGCGCCTTTGGGCAAGCCAGTGGTGCCGGATGTGTAGTAGATAAAGGCGATATCATCACCACTGCCGGCATCTACATTCCGCGCGAACAAATCAGGGTGGGTATTAGCGTATTCTCTGCCTAGTTTGAGGACATCGTTGTAGCCGATAAGGAGCGGGTCATCGTAGTTTTTAAGACCCTTGGGGTCCCAGTAGATGATTTTCTTGAGCGCCGGTAACTGGTCTTTGATTTCCAGGAATTTATCCGTCTGCTCCTGGTCGTTGACAATGGCGAATTTGGCGCCGGAATGCTCGGCGATATATTTGACCTCCGAGGGGATGGAATCGACAAACGCGCCGGTGGCAATTCCGCCCGCCGCCTGCACGGCGAACTCTCCCCAGAACCACTCCGGCTCGTTGTCCCCGATGATGCAGACGATGTCACCCTTCTGCAAGCCGAGACTGATAAGACCCAGCGAAAAGTGCCCCACGGTCTCATAGTAGTTGCGCCAGGTGTACTTTTCCCAGACGCCGAACTTCTTCATGCACATCGCTGTCTCGTCCGTCCACTGGTCGAAATTGCGCCGGACGAGCTTGGGGATGGTGTCGATAATTTTTTTCTTTTGTTCTTCCATACCTGTCCTGAGCGTTAAGAAAACTACCGTTGCTTACTGGCTGGGTTGCACGCGAAGGATCTCCAGCGGACAGCATTCAGCAATTAGCTATGATTCTACCCGCCCGTTTTTGTCATTCTGAGCGCTCAGAGTACTTCCTTCGCCACTGTACCCGGTATGCGCGCGAAGAATCTCCCACAAAATTAAACAGGTAGTGAGGTTCTTTCTACTCCGCGCTGTAACCTGCTCCCGATTAAAACAATTAGCACCCTCGCCTGGAGGGTGCCTTTACGAATATACTCTTTGTCTATGCCAGCTACGCACACTGGTTCAGCATCACTCCCCCAAGCGCACCCTGGTGCGCCGGGTAAAGATGAATTTGAAGCTGTCCAGTCGTAAAATCACGTGTGACATAGTAAACGTAGATAGATTAGCACAGGGGAGAGCGGGGTGTCAAATTTATTGAACAAATTCCCATAGCCTATTGACAGATAGTATCGTATATGATACTATTAAGAAAATCTTGAAATATGAGCAAGAAAGAGAAGCTTGAAACCCGAGTAAGAAATAATCCAAGAAACGTTACTATTGGTGACTTTGAAGCTCTCATAAAACAATACGGTTATATCAAAGAAGGAGGCCGGCACCCAATGGCGGTAATTGGCAAGCGCGTCTTCGCTTATAGACGAACAAACCCGGTCTTGGTACCTTACGTCGCAAAGGTATTAGAGATAATCGATGACATGGAGAAATGGAAATGACCGATGAGAATATCAGACCCGAAAGAGAGAAAAAGATGGATAAGAACGACTTGCTGGAGAAACAGCTTGACGATTATACCAATCTCCCCTACACGGTCAGTGTTGAACCGCAGGACGATGGAAAAGGTATTTATTATGTTGCCAGGGTTGTTGAATTGCCTGACCTGTTCATGACCGGTGCCACCCGGGAAGAAGCGGTGAGAGAGTTGGAAGCGGTCAAACAGGATTGGATGACAGAATATATAAAACTCGGCAATAAAATGCCGTTGCCTTTGAAGTTACGTAAATACAGCGGCAAAATAATCGTCCGTATGCCTCCATCACTGCATGAAACGCTGGTTAAAATGGCGGAGCTCGAGAGTGTGAGTTTTAATCAATACATGGTGACCGCCCTGGCAAGGTGCGCCGGTAGGGATGAGGCAACGAAGACAACTGGTACGTATTAATAGTATCGTTAATTCCAAATTCGTTATATTTTGTTTCACTCCCCCACCGGCACCGTCACCCCGGTGGCTTTGGCGATGAGCTTGCCGGACTGGTTCGTCACGGTTATCTCGGAGGTGGCAGCAGGGAGGACAGTGACAGTGGTCAGGGTAGGGAGTGTTAAGCAAACACTTTTACATGATGCCTGGCGAGAAGTTTACCGAGCTCAGATTCGTAAGGTAGACCGGATACATCAACGCCTTTACTAACGTAGAGTAGTTCAATGCCAATTACAGTACCATCTTTTGTATAGTCGACTATTCTGGTATCATCAATCTCTTTGGAGTATGCATGCGGTAAATCATTGATAAGGATGTACGCGGCATCAGCGGTTTTATCGTATTTATACTTCATTTTGGCCTCCCCACACTAATCTTGCACAATCGCCGTTAGAATCTCAAGCGGGTCGCTGTTTTTAGCTACCACTATTCTAATCTTTCTGTTCTCGCCTGACAATCCAACAAGGCAGAGATTTCCTTTTCTATCGGTATAGCTTGCCTGATAATTATCCAAAATATGAGAAATATCACGCCTCTTAATGCGTCTTTGGGACATCCTTTCAAGCGCATGAGGCAAGAAGCCATATTGTTTCCCGCCCGGCGTTTCATAAACCCTCATAACATTGTGCCATTCTATCCCGCAGGCTTATTGTTTCACTCCCCCACCGGCACCGTCACCCCGGTTGCCTTTGCAATGAGCTTGCCGGACTGGTTGGTCACGGTTATCTCGGAGGTGGCGGCACGGCGGCCAGAACGCAACACCCGGCATTCCGCCGTCAGCTCATCCGTGGGTTCAGCGGCGGAAATGAAGTGGATATTGAACTGCGTGGCGACACTCGGGAAGTTCATGGAGTTGGCGCCATAAGCAAATGCCTGGTCCGCCAGGCTCATCACAATCCCGCCGAAGACATATCCGTTAAAGTTCTGGTGCTCCGGCTTGAGCTTCATCGTCACCTTAGCGTAGCCAGGCTTGTACTCCACGAGCTTCATGCCAAGGAACTTCGCGATTGGTTCCGTCTTTTCCGCGGCGGTTAGTCTGGCAATGGTCTCGGCGACTTTTTTCTCGTCTGGCATGGTCTACCTCCGTTGGAAAGTAACAAGTATCAAGTCCCCACCCCACCCGCTCTGGATTCCAGTCGGAATTTACCCCTTTCACGGTGTACCCGTACTCCGATACGGGGCTGGAATGACAGTATCGGGAGGGTATTTCTACTAAAGCCGTTTATCGTGAGACAATTCGAAATAGGGTCTCAAGGGTAATGACTTCCTCTTCCCCACCCTGAGATCCTTCGTCGTCCCCGTATCCAGTACGGGGCAGGCTCTTCAGAAATATTGATGGTACGGACTCCTCCAGAATGACAAGGAGGTCGCCCAATAAAGGGCGAGGTCGAGCCTCTACGAGAGATGTATTTATCTCCCCAGTTCATCGAGCCGTGCGTCATCCAGTCCAAAATGGTGGGCAATCTCGTGCCGGACCACCCGTTCAATCTCCGCGGTAATTTCTTCGTCCGTACGGCACTTAGCCTCGATGGGCTTTTTAAAAACGGTGATTTTATCCGGTAATACCATACCGTAATGCGTGCTCCGCCTGGTGCGTGGTACACCTTCGTAGATACCCAGTAACATATGCCCGGCTTTCACTTCTGCTTTGCGCATCTGGGTGGGCGTGGGGTAATCTTCTACCATAATCTCCACGTTGTCTAAACGGTCGAGGAATTCCTGCGGCAGACTCCCGATTGCACGTTCCACCAGCTCTTCAAAACGCTCGCGTTCCATAATGCCATTATAGCCCACACATTACCGCCACTGTCACTATCTGCTTGTTGCGGAGATGATTTTTCCGGCATAATTTACACGCCGTCCTTGACGCTTCCCTCCCGTGTTGCTAATATCAGGTAAACTTACGGATACAGGACGGAATACATTATGACGTTTCTCGAAAAGCTTAATGCCATCGTTGATAGGAACCAGAGCCTGGTCTGCGTCGGTCTGGACACCGACCCGGAGCTTCTCCCGCCGGGTATCGATGTCCTGCAGTTTAACAAGGCGATTATCGACGCTACCGCCGACCTGGTGTGCGCCTATAAACCGAACATCGCTTTCTATGAGGCGCAGGGTGAGCGCGGGCTGGATATTCTCCACCACACCATCCAGCAGATACCGAAAGAAATCCCGGTGATTATCGATGCAAAGCGCGGTGATATCGGCAACACCTCGGATGCTTATGCACGGGCAATCTTCGACTTTCTGAAAGCGGACGCCGTAACTGTCAGTCCTTACCTGGGTTTCGATTCTATCGAACCTTTCATCAAAGACAGGGAGCGGTTTATCTTCCTGCTGTGCCGCACTTCCAACAAAGGCGCCGCCGATTTCCAGTCATTACCGTGCCAGTTCGAGGGCAAGACATCACCGCTCTACGAGGTCGTAGCGTTGAAAGCCAGCAGGTGGAATAAACAGGGCAACATCGGGCTGGTGGTCGGTGCCACTTACCCGGAAGAGTTGAAAAGCATCCGCCAGGCGCACCCTGATATGGTGTTCCTAATACCGGGAGTGGGGGCGCAGGGCGGCGACCTGAAACAGGCGGTGCACTACGGCGTGGATATGCACCTGCGCGGTATCATTATCAATTCATCCCGCCAGATTCTCTATGCATCCCGGGGTAACGATTTTGCTGTTGCCGCCCGTAAAGCCGCCAAAACCCTGCGTGATGAAATCAATAAACACCTGGCGGAATTGCGGGGTTAGACATGGTGCTCGAAATCCGGCTGGGAGACGTGGTACGACTGAAGAAACCACATCCCTGCGGCAGCTACGAGTGGGAGGTGGTGCGGGTGGGAGCGGATATCGGTATGGTTTGCCGAACCTGCAAACACCGTGTGCTCATAGCCCGGTCAGTCTTTGAAAGACGGGTCAAGGCTTTTGTTTCACGCGGGAAATAGAACCGTAATACCGTACGGACGACCCTTGAGGTCGCCCACAAAGGGCGAGGGCGAGCCTCGCCCCTACGGGTAATGGAAACCGAAATCCAGTACAGGGGCAAACCCTCGTTCTGTACGGGCAACCCTTGAGGTCGTCCGTTGTGGAGGGCGAGGTCAAGCCTCGCCCCTACTTGTTTACCGTCATCTGTAACCGGTAATCATTCTTCGTAATCTGCTTGCCTGCCTCCGGATAAGGCTCAACCGTGAATTTTGCAGTATAGCCATCCAACGACTGTCCCGCGGCGGCATCGCTCAGACCAGGCTGGGTCAGGCTGACGGTCTTCTTTTGACTGTCTTTCGTGAGTTCGATAGAGCAGGTAACGCGTCCCTCCCAGATGCAGGTCACGTTCTTCGGACAGCGGCTGTCTTCCGTCACATCCAGAAACTTTATACTCAGCCTCCCACCGGAAATATCGGCGCTCTGCCCGATGGCGAGGGTGAACTCCCTGCCTAATTGCGCACCCGGTGTGGTTGCGCTTTTACAGGCTACTATCGATGAGACCAGTGCCAGGCAAATCAACAGACCGATTGTATTACGCATTCTACTTCTCTTGACCGGAGAGAATGCCTGCTTCCCCCCACTCCCCACCCCTCTTTTGCCGCCGGTATTCCCGGTACAGCCACAAACCGGAAACCGTTACTCCCAGAATATCGGATACCACCAAGGAAAGCCAGACACCGGTCAACCCCATCAGCCGGGGGAGGATGTACAGTGCGGGCAGGAAAAAGATAAACTGGCGGGCGAGGGAAAGCACCATGGCATCTTTGCCTTTAGATAGCCCCTGGAACACGGTGATAAACACAACCGCGGGTCCTATCAAAGCAAGTGTCGAGATGAAAATACGCATACCGGGCACGGCAATCCGGATAAGCTCCGGGTCGTTATTAAACAACGCGACTGTCTGGGCGGCAAATACCTCCAGTAGAACGGTGGCAATGACCATCAAGCCCATCAGCCAGAGGGCTGTCAACTTCACCGCGCCCCAGAGCCGGTGCCACAGTTTGGCTCCATAGCTAAAGCCGATGATGGGGAGCAGACCGTGAGACGTCCCGATAATAAACATAAAGGCGAGGTCGGCGATACGCCCCGCGATTCCCATCGCCGCCAGCGCCACCGACCCGAACCCGGCGACGACGCGGTTGAAGAGGACGAAGACGATAGCTTCGGTCGCTTCCATTAACATCGCCGGCAAACCGATGCGGTAAATCTCGAAGAGTGCCCGTCCATTCGGGATGAGATGAACGGGTTTAAAGCGGTAAGGCGTCTTGTTGGCGAAGATAAATCCAAGTGCCAGCGCTGTACTGAGCACATTTGAGATAACAGTCGCCAGCGCCGCTCCCTTTACCCCCAGCTCCGGGAAAAATCCCCAGCCGAATATCAACAAAGGGTCGAGAATGACGTTCAATACCTGCCCGAAGATGGTGTACACCATTGGGAGAACGGCATCGCCAGCGGCATTGAAAACATTACGGAATATCATTTGCGCGAAGATGAAAGGCATGCCCCAGGCAAGCACAATCAAGTATTCTTCACCGAATTGGATGATATCAGGCGTGGCGCCACAGATGATGAGTATTTGTTGCGTAAAAATAATACCAGCGATGAAGAAAAGGGAACCCAGCACCAGTGAGAGGAAATAAGATTGGCCCGCCGCCTGGTGGGCGGCAAAGATATTCTTTTCACCAAAGCGTCGTGAGGTAAGGGCATTGATGCCCACGCCGGTGCCTATTGCCACGGCAAGAATGAAAACCCAGAGCGGCATAATCACGGTGAGCGCCGCCACCGCCCGGAATCCCAGCTTCGCCACCCAGAAGGTGTCTACCAGGTTGTAAAGAGAGATAGACAACATCGAGGCAATGCTGGGCAAACTCAAACGGAGGAGCAGTCTCCCCAGGGGGGCGGTGCCCAGGCGTTCTGTGGTCTTGTGCAGATTTGCAGGCGGTTCCATGATAATCACCACACTTTATCAGTTGTTAGTGAAATGGGTCAAACGCAGGTAGCCAACAGCGCTAGGCGGTAAGCATTGGTGGCAGGTTACCGCTTTCCCCGGCAGTTTCCCGCGAAACAGCCGAAAACCCTCACAATCTCCCCCGTATCAAGTACGGGGCAAGCTCTTTGCGAAAGGGAGAGGAAATAATTTCCCCCTTTAGAAAAGGGGGACTGAAGGGGGTTTTCTGAAATTATCAACGTTTCGCTGGAGCCTTTCCCCGGGAATAAGGTGTTAATGTTCTACGATTTTGTCACCAGTTAACTGTTCAGGGAAAATGTCACCATGGAAGGAATAGTGACATTGAACAAGAAGGAACAAAAGAGACTTATGGTTTTAAATCTAGTGGAGAAGGGGAAGATGGGTGGTGGG
>JAUYDN010000148.1 GCA_030691775.1 Dehalococcoidia bacterium | reverse complement strand
AGCGGTTCGAGTTCTTCAGCCGGCTCTATGAGTTGAACCGGGAAATCAGGTGCCCGGCGTGCGCCGCTGAAAAACCCGTGCGTGTCTACAGCGAAGACCCATCTTATGATTCCGCCGATTATAGTGCCGTCCTGCCCAAAGGTTCGAGTTGAGTTACCTCGTACTGGTAGGCGGTCTGCCTGCGTGAGTAAAAAGATTCAAGAAGGGAAACAAGTATGATTCTGTGGTATGTCGTCGGTGCGGTAGCGGGTGCGGTGGTGGGAGGCTTGGTGGGGTATTTTAAACAGTGCACCGGCTTCGGTTGAAAGTTAGGCGCGACGCCCTGGTCAGGGGCGATTCTGGGAACGCTGGCGGGTCTGGTGGTAGTATACATAGCACAGGGTGGAAGCTAGTGGAGTGTCTCAATAACAGCTTTACAATTCTGAATAAAAGATGCCAGTTCTTACACAGTGCCTCATCCCCTTGCCCCTTCTCCGCAGAGAAGGGGAAGAACTATTTTGAGAGGGGCTGAAGCCCCTCTCAACTCCCTTGTGCAAGTTGGCAGTCATCTTGCTTTCCCACCCTTTGCAACCATCATTTTCATATTTCGTCCGTGGCACCACACTCCATGTGTAATTGTCAAGTTATTTCGGAGACACTACACTAGAAACAGAATTGATGGGTTTCACCCAACCTACATACTTCTATATAGAGAGCAACTGCCTCTTTCAGGTTGCGTAAAGCTGATTCCACAGTGCGTCCCTGGCTAACTACATCGACTTCCGGGCACAATGCCACGTAGTGTTCTTCCCCTTTTTTCACAATGGCGGTAAACTGCATAAACCCTCTCCCGGTTGTCAGACTATCGGTGTGAATAATTAAAACATAGATGTGTGAAAGCAGAGTGAAGTGGCTCTCATCACTGGGACAGAATAGGGTCTATATCAAGAGCGTGTCCCGCATTAAATTAAGGCTTATAAAGCTCGAAATCACGATACTTTTTGCCATCGTACTCAGCGTGACCAAGCACAGTTACCCCTCCTTCCTTCAATGGTAGCTGAGCCCAAACAGAAAGGCCTTTATTGATATCGTACCTGCTGAGTATCTTGACAGCAGCTTCAGTAAAAGTTCTGGTAAATATCTTCGCCTGGGGGAGTGCATCTTCCAAACTTGTGAATTCTCCGGGAAGAGATTTAATGTATATCATTACGTAGCAATAATCCCCCCTATCACTAACGTCTTTTACTTCCACATATTGTTTGATAGCTTCAGCTTCACTCATAGCATAAATTTCGCTTATAGCAGCCGGGGGAATCGGCTTAGGTTGTGCGCAACTAATAGCTAGTAAGGCTGTCGCAAGAATAGTAGCGACTAAGTACCTTTTTTTCATTTTCACTTTCCTCCTTATTTCACCAAACCAACTATAGTCGCTTACGAATAATAAATCAACCACTTTGCTCCCCCATCTCCAACCCCCTTAAAATCTCCTCCAGCACCTTTTGCCAGCCTTTACCCGGCTGTTTGACGCTGAACCGTAACTGGCTCGTGCCCACCTTGATGTCATAGCGGTAGAACGGCGCCAGTTTCTTCTGCTCAAAACGCATCCCGGCAAATAACCTCAGCACTATCTCATCGTCTTCCTGGCTGATAGACTCGATGCCAGCCTTAGCACCCAGCGCCTTTATTCTGACGATATACAGCAGGTTGTCGACTTCGAGAGGCGGCGGTCCGAAGCGGTCATTCAGGTCCTGGAGGAAAGGTTCGCTCTGCCGCTCATCGGTGATATCCGCCAGGCACTGGTATAGACTCAGCCGCGTGATAATATCCCCCACGTAATCATCAGGTATCAAGGCGGGTAACGGCAGGTCGATCGATGGCGGCGGTAATTTCTGCTCCGGGCGTTGCAACTGTGGCAAGCCCGCTCCCGTATCACGGTACGGGACAAGCCGTTGCGCTTTCAGGTTCTCGACAGCGGCGGCGAGCAACTGTGAATAGAGATTGAACCCTACCGCGGCGATGTGCCCGCTCTGCCTTTCACCGAGCAATGTGCCCGCGCCCCTTATTTCCAGGTCGCGCATGGCAATGTTAAACCCCGCGCCGAGCTCGGTGGCTTCATGGATGGTACGCAGGCGCTTTTCTGCGATTGGTGTCAAACGCTTACCTTTATCGAAGAGGAAGTAGGCGTAGGCGAGTGTGGCACCCCGCCCCACCCTCCCCCGCAGCTGGTAGAGCTGGGTCAACCCGAATTTGTCCGCACGGTTGACAATCAGTGTATTGACGTTCGGCATATCCAGCCCGGACTCTATGATAGTTGTGCAGAGGAGAACATCGCTCTTACCCTGCAAGAACTCGGTGGTGACGCGTTCGAGCTGTTCTTCCGGCATCTGCCCGTGGGCGATGGCGATTCTGGCTTCCGGCACCAGACGCCTCAACCTATCCGCCATCAGCCCGATTGTCTCCACGCGGTTGTGCACGAAAAAGACCTGCCCCTGCCGCTCCATCTCGCGCAGGATAGACTCGCGGATAAGGCGGTTGTCGTATTCCGCAAGGTACGTCCGGATGGGTAGGCGGTCCTCCGGCGGCGTCTCCATCGTGCTCATATCCCGCACGCCGACAAGCGCCATGTGTAGTGTGCGGGGGATGGGAGTCGCGCTCAGTGTGAGTACGTCAACCTCCTGCCGCATCTTCTTCAGGAACTCCTTGTGCTGGACGCCGAAACGCTGTTCCTCGTCGATAATCAACAAGCCCAGGTCTTTGAACTTGACGTCCTTCTGAACGAGCCGGTGCGTGCCGATGCATATGTCTACCGCGCCGTTTGCCAGCCCTTCGATGACCTTCTTTTGCTCTTTCGGCGTGAGGAAACGACTCAGGACCTCAACGCGGGAAGGAAAGGCTTTCATACGCTGTGAGAAGGTAAGGTAGTGCTGTTGCGCGAGCACGGTCGTGGGCACGAGCATCGCCACCTGTTTACCATCCATCACGGCTTTGAACGCGGCGCGCACTGCCACTTCGGTCTTACCGTAGCCCACATCACCGCATACCAGCCGGTCCATTGGCTTCGTTTTTTCCATATCCTCTTTTACCTGTTCGAGGACAGTCACCTGGTCCGGAGTTTCAACATACGGAAAAGACGCCTCAAGCTCCCTCTGCCAGAGAGTATCCTTTGAAAAACGGTAACCACTGACCACCTCACGAGTCGCGTAAAGCTGGAGAAGGTCGCGGGCGATTTCTTCGGTAGCTTCTTTGACCTTCTGCTTTGTACGCGTCCACTCCTGGGAGCCGAGCCGGCTGAGGGTCGGGACTTGCTCGCCTGCGCCCACGTAGCGGGTGACGCGGTCCACCTGGTCTGTCGGGACATAAAGATTATCACCGCCCGCATACTGCAGGACAAGGTACTCGCGCTCTGCGCCGGCGGTGGTGAGTTTGGTGAAGCCCTTGAACTCCGCAATGCCATGCTCGATGTGTACCACGTAATCACCCGGCTTGATATCCGCGAAGAGCTTGTGACGGGCAACCGGCCGTTTCTTCTGGGCACGTTGGACTTTTGTAAAACCGAATATCTCCGCATCGGTATAGAGGACGGTGTCTTCACCGAGGCTCCACCCGCCGGCGAGTAGTCCCTGCACCAGGGTTACAGACCCCGACGGCGGTATAGTTTTGATTTCTGTGCGGGGTGGTGCGATGATATCCTGCTCTCCGAGTAGCTCCTGCAGACGCGCCGACTGGTGGCTGACGATAACCACCCGCTGTTTTTCAGAAACGTTCTGTTTAACGCGGTTAATAAACGATGGTAATTGTCCGGCATAACCGGGGACAGAGGCAAATCCGAGCGCGTACGTCTGCCCGTGTTCTTCCACGCCCCAGCTTTCCAGAGACAACCGCTGGCATTTACCGATTCCCTGTTGAAGTTCCTCCCGCGTGATATGCGGCGTGGGGAAACCGGGAGGGAGTTCGCCCCGCTCTTCTAATAACACGCTAAGCTCTTTTGCCTTGTCACCGAGGTCATCCACGGCGTTATATACCGCCAGCGGCTCGTCCAGGATAAGCAAACCGTCTAACGGCAGGTAGCTGAAAAGACTGCCCTGGTTGAACAGTGGTGCGTAGAACTCTTTGCCGGCGATTTTTCTACCCCCGGTAAGCGCGGTCAATTCGTTTGTAAAACGCCGGCGGGCATCTTCGGTACATGCAGAAAAATCAAGCCTGCTGAGAATTTCATCCGCATCGGTGTTAGCGAACGCTGTGAAAAGCGTGGTCGCGGGTCCGACAGTGACGGAATTAATTTTATGCTGCGAGCGTTGCGTGGCGGGGTCGAAAAGCCGGATGCTTTCCACCGTGTTACCGAAGAACTCGATGCGGGTGGGGAGGTCGGAGGTGGGGGGATAGATATCCACGATGCCGCCACGCCGTCCCATCGTACCGGGTACTTCAACGATGCTCTCCATTTGATACCCCAGGGATTGCCAGCGTTTTATCAGGCTCGTTGATTCGATGGTCATGTCTACCGCGATGGTATGAAATGCGGCGGCGAACTCACGGGCAGGCGGTTGCCGCATCGCGAAAGCGTGGGCAGATGCGACTACCAGCGGTGGTTTTCCGCTTCCTGCCGCACCTGCCAGCACTGACAGCACACGCAGGGTGTCCAGCACGGTAAGAGGGTCCGGCACGATGCGCTCATAAGGCAGTGCATCCGGCTCGGGCAAGAGACTGGTCTGTTCCGCTTGGTTCCAGATACACAACTGGTCGTAAAGCCGTCGCGCGTTTTCTGCCTGCGAGGTCACGACCAGGACCGGGCACTGCAGGTTATGCTGAAGAGCGGCGATGACGAACGAGCGTGCCGCACCTATTACCGAGGCACGGGCATTTTTGTTCCCCTGTCTGATGTCCGAGGCGAGCCGTTTGAACGACGTTACCTCGTCCAGCAGGGGTAAGAGGGAGCCTAGATTAAGGATTTCCATACTTTTTCCAAACGCCGTTTGGGGCTAGCCAAGCCGGACTAGCCCTCCAGAGGTTATTCTAACACAGTGTACAGCGTTCAGTTTTGAGAGCTAAAGTTAAAACTCGAAGGTCAAAACCACAGCTCAAAACTAAGCCTGTTTCCTTTCAGAACGTTTAGAGCATACCTCACGCGCTCAGCCGGAGATGCCGAATCATTCAGGTGACGTTTTAGAAATCGAGGTTGTCTGAAATCACCTGGATTGTCGGGTCAAGCCCGACAATAACAAACAGAGATGTTGGATTCCAGCTTCCGCTGGAATCCAACATCCACAACTTGTCATACCAGCCCCGTATCGTGGTACGGGTTCACCGTGAACGGGGTAAACTCCGGCTGGTATCCAGATGTGAACAAAACTCTATATAGTAAAATTCATTTTCAGACAACCTCTCAGGGGATGAGGCTTGTGTTTGTACGCGTTTTCGTAGAGGGATTCTTCTCTTAACTTATAACGATAGCTACAGCGCAAATTGGTGGGTTTCACTCCATCTCGATAAAATCGAGATACGTTTTACCCACCCTGCATTTTCTTACCGCTTTCGCATTGCCGTCAGCACCGCACCCAGCGCCAAAAGCATGACCAGCGGTGTGAACCTTAGCCCGTTCTGTAATCCAGCGCGCTCTCCTGCCCAGCCCATCACCGGCGCGCCGATGGCAACTCCTGCCGTGAGCATGGCGTGGAAAATACCCGTCCCCGTTCCGCGTTCACCGGGCTGGGTATGGTCTGCCACCAGCGCCGAGACGGAAGGGAAAATGAGCCCATAGGCAATTCCGTAAAACGCCATCGCAGTTACCATCAGGGGAAATACTGGAGCGAAGCTAAGCCCCACCAGGGAGACCATGCCCAGCACCAGCCCCGCCGTTGTGGGGGCGAGCCTTCCGAACCTATCGGAGATAGCGCCACTGGGTAACTGGACGATGATGAAAGTGACCGCAAATGTTGCCATAATTATACCGGTGTGGAACGCCTCCAGCCCCATCCCGCGGACCCTGAGCGGTAACAGGGTGACGATGCTACCGAAGGTGAAATACTGCGCGAAGATACTTGCGTAAGCGGCAACCAGTGGCTTCCTCTTCAGCAGGCTGGAGAATTTAACACGGGTCTGGAGAGACACGTTGGGCACGATAGAGGCTTTCTTACCACCCCTCAAAGACAGCCCCAGAAAGAAAGCGATGGCGACCAGCCCCGAACCCAGGTAGAACAGCTTATCGTAGCCCAAACGCGAAACAATCACCCCGCTCGAGCCGAACCCCACCAGCGTGGCAAAGGCGAGGGACATGCCGTACCAGCTCATCGACCTGCCGCGGCCGGATACCGGCGCCAGCGCGGCAATGGCGGACATCGTGGCGGGACCGATGAGCGCCCCGCTGATACCGTGCCAGGAACGCACCAGCGCCAACTGCCACGGGTTCGCACACAGCGAGTAAAGGAAAATCGCGATTGTATCACCTAGAAGTCCGACCACGAGGGGTACCTTGTAGCCGACCTTATCGATTAAGCGCCCGAAAAAAACGCTCACCGGTGTGGTGGTGATTGAGTATAAACCGATGACCAGCCCGGCGATGCTGACACTGGCGCCTATCTCCGAGGCATATAGCGACATCACCGGGAGCAAAAGCGTGGTATCCAGTGAGCTGAAGAACGTAATTATAGTGACGAAAACGAACGACATGCCAGACCTGCAAGATGGTTATGTTGCCATACCAGCGTAACACAAGGCTATATCGAGTTCAACCACCCCTTGAAAGCGTGTTATAATAACACCAATGTGTAAGCCGTTAGCAGTCAGCAATCGGTTTTATATTGCCGTAAAACAGGAGAGCGAACAATCAAATATGCGCTTGTCATTCCAGCGCAGCCTGTCCCGTACAGAGATACGGGAGCTGGAATCCAGAAAAAATGACTCCAGCATAATATCAAATACGCCAATTTATACCCAACGACTCACCCCTTTATCCCCTCTCTCGCCTGGAGAGGGGAAGAAAAGTTTCAGGGGACGCAGTCCCCTGAAACCCCTCACATTCTCACAGCTTGTTGGAGGCGTAATGACCATTGCGATTTTGAATTCAGTTACTGACCGCTGAACGCCGAATGCTAATAACTAACCAGGGACTTCAGGGACGAGAACATGGTAAAAACAAGGGAATGCACCCTGCCCTATAAACGCATCGTCGCCAAGTTCGGGACGAGCCTGCTGACAGCCGGCACCACCAGGCTCAACCTGGAGAAGATGTCCGACCTCGTCTCACAGCTGGCCCGACTGCACGGACAGGGGGCGGACGTGGTGGCGGTCACATCCGGGGCGATTGCCGCCGGCGGCGAAAAGCTGGGGATGACAAAGCGGGTCAGGGACATCCCCTATAAACAGGTGCTCGCCGCGGTGGGGCAGGGCAGATTGATGAACGTCTACGAAAGGCTATTCGACCAGCACGGCATCACCGTGGCACAGGCACTGCTCACCCGCGCCGATTTGTGCGACCGTCTCGGTTACCTGAACGCCCGTAATACCCTCCTCACCCTCCTCGAAATGGGCGTCATCCCCATCGTCAACGAAAACGACGTGGTGGCGGTGGAAGAAATCGAAGGCGCCCGCTTCGGTGACAACGATAACCTCTCTGCCATGGTGGCAAACCTGATCGATGCCGACCTTCTGCTCATCATGACGGACATCGAAGGGCTGTATACCGCCGACCCCAACCGCAACCCGGAGGCGAAGCTGATACCCTTGGTGGAGAAAATCGATAGCCGCATCGAAGGGCTTGTCTCCGGTACCACCAGCGGGCTGGGGACGGGCGGCATGGTCACCAAGATCGAGGCGGCAAAGATGGCGACCGCCTGCGGGGTGAACGTGGTCATCGCCAACGGCCGGCAACCGGATGTACTCTTGAGACTCGCCGCCGGTGAGGCAACCGGCACGCGTTTTCTGCCCGCCCCGGTGCGGCTGGATAGCCGGGAGCGCTGGATGCTGAGCGGCTTGCGCACGCACGGCACGCTTACCGTGGATACAGGCGCAGCACTGGCTCTGAAACGGCAGAAACGCAGTCTGCTGGCGGCGGGGATAAAGGAGGTCGAAGGCAACTTCCGGCGGGGCGACATCGTGAACATCCAGGACCCGCAGGGTCTACGACTGGGTTGTGGTATCACCAACTATGACGCTGACGAGCTACGTGAAATCAAGGGCATCCATTCCGCGGAGATTGGTGCCAGGCTCGGCCACGACTACGGGGCGGAAGTGGTGCACCGGAACAACCTGGTGGTAATATAATGGCAAACAGCCTTTGATGGGAAGTGAACATGGCTGTCAATATTGAGACAAATGTCCTGTATTATGGCGACAATCTGATTTGGTTGAGAAACCACGACTGCTTTCCCAATGAATCAGTCGATTTGGTTTATCTTGACCCACCATTTAACAGTAACGCGGACTATAACGTAATTTTTAACGAGCCGAGTGGCGAAGAATCACAAGCGCAAATCAAAGCATTTGACGATACGTGGCGTTGGGAAAAAACCGCTTCCGAGGAAGCGTTAAGAGACCTGGGGAGAGCAGGGGGGAATCCTCAAATAGTAGAGTACATTCAGTGGCTGGCTAAACGCGGTGATAAACAGTCTACAAGTATGGCGGCTTATCTATCGATGATGGCTGTAAGACTCATCGAACTTAATCGTGTTTTAAAATCATCAGGCTCGCTATATTTACATTGTGACCCGACTGCCAGTCATTATCTGAAAGTTGTGTTAGATACAATTTTCGGAGCGAAAAATTTCCGCAACGAGCTTATCTGGCATTATCGAAAATGGTCTACGGGGAAACTCCAGTTCCAGCGTAACCACGATGTGATTCTTTTTTACTCCAGAACACAATCTACGGAACGGGTATTTAACCAACTGTACATGGAACGGGCAGAGTCTACCAAAAAGAGATTCGGAGAGTCAAAAATTTTATCCGGTCGTGATGAGAATGGACGCCGTTTGCCTTCGCAAATAGAAGATGAAGACTCTGTAGGCGCTCGCCAGGATGACGTCTGGGAGATAAGTAGAGTGCCACCCATAAAACAATTGTTCCCCACAGAAAAACCCGCCGCTTTACTCGATCGGATAATAGCCGCTTCAACGGGTAAAAATAGCGTTGTCCTCGATCCGTTTTGTGGATGCGGTACAACGATTATAGCTGCACAGAAGGCTCGCTTGAAATGGATTGGTATCGATGTTACCTGGTTAGCGATAGACCTTGTTGAAAAACGCCTTAAAGAAAGCTATGGGAAGAAAGCCCAAAGTATGTATCTGGTAAAGGGGCAACCGGTTGACGTTTCTTCAGCAAGGGCGTTAGCAAATAAAAGCAAGAAGGAATTCGAAATCTGGGCAATCAGCCTCGTAGGTGCAGCATCACGAGAACACGATGGTGGCGTTGACGGTTTACTATCGATAGCTGAGGGGAAGGGGAAAAGTACCAAAGTAATCGTGCAGGTTAAAGGGGGCAAATCTATTAACCCGGGAATGGTACGTGACCTCATGGGCACCATCGAGAAAGAAAAAGCTGCCATAGGTTTGTTAATAACTTTAGAGGAACCGACCGCAGGCATGAGGGAGTTGGCTACACATACAGGTTCATATGAATCTCCCATTTGGCATAGGTCATATCCGCGAATCCAAATAAAAACTATCAAGGATTTACTGGAGGGAAGAGGATTTGATTTACCTTATGGTGAAAGTCCATTGAAAAAAGCTTCCCCCATAAATGAAGAAGGTATAAACGGGAAGCTTTTATAGTACTCGCTGAAACAATCGTAAATCAAGAAATAGTTAAAAATATCGATTCCACGAGGGTAAACATATGACCGCAATCACAGAACTCAAAGCCAAAGGTATAGCCGCTAAATCTGCGTCGCGACGGCTGGCGTATACCTCCACGGAAATCAAGAACCGGGCGCTTCAGAACATCGCCGCCGATTTGCGCGGTAAGAAAAAGGAAATCCTTGAAGCGAACAAGCTCGACCTGCGAGAGGCACAGGTGAACAAGATGGATGCCGCCATGCAGGACCGCCTCCTCCTCGATGAAGGCCGGCTCGAGGGTATGGCAAAGGATGTCCTGACCGTCGCCGCATTACCCGACCCCGTCGGGGAAGTGTTCGATATGCGCACCATGCCCAACGGTTTGCTCATCGGGCGCAAGCGGGTGCCGCTCGGCGTCATCGGCGCCATGTATGAAAGCCGCCCGAATGTCACCATCGATATCTCCGTCCTCTGTCTCAAAGCCGGCAACGCCGTCATCCTGCGCGGCGGTAAGGAAGCCTTTCACTCCAACCTCGCCCTTGCCCGGCTGGTCCAGGAGGCAATAACCCGCGCCGGTGTGCCGGAAGGCGTCGTCCAGTTCGTGGACAACACCGACCGCGCCCTCGTGGATGAGATGCTCAAGATGAATGAGTACGTCGACCTGATGATACCCAGGGGCGGGGAGAGCTTTATCCGGTTCGTCATCGAGAACGCCCGCATGGCAGTGGTGGCGGGGGGCATCGGAGTGTGCCACACCTATGTTGACCTGACCGCCGACATCGGCAAAGCCGTGCCCATCGTCTATAACGCCAAGGTGCAGAGACCCACGGTCTGCAACGCGCTCGATACCATCATCGTCCATACGGGCATCGCAGCACGTTTTCTACCGGCGGTGGCGAAAGAGCTTAATAAGGCAGGCGTGGAACTGCACTGTGACGAGGCGTCATTCGCTTTTTTGATGGGTGACAAAACACTCAAGCTCAAACCGGCTGTGCCCGCCGACTGGGGCAAGGAGTTCCTGGCTTTAATCGCCGCCGTGAAGGTGGTGGACTCGCTGGACGAAGCACTCGAGCACATCGCGCGCTACGGTTCGGGACACTCGGAAGCCATCATCACCGAAGACTATACCGCCGCGATGCGCTTTCTCAACGAGGTGGATGCCGCCGCCGTTTTCGTCAACGCCAGCACCCGGTTCACGGACGGCGGGCAGTTCGGTTTAGGGGCGGAGGTGGGCATCAGTACCCAGAAGATGCACGCGCGCGGTCCGCTGGGACTCAAAGAGCTGACGAGCTATAAGTGGATTATCTTCGGGAACGGACACACAAGACCCTGACGGGTAAGTAACAATTGACAAGTAACAAGTACCAAACAACATCCAATACTCAAATAACAGCTGGACCACAAGCTGACTACTTGTAGCTTATGGCTTGAGATTTATATGAAAATCCTCGGCATCGAAACTTCCTGCGATGAAACCGCGGCCGCTGTTGTCGAAAACGGGACGACTGTCCTCTCCAATGAAATCGCTTCACAGGTAGATATCCACGCCCGCTACGGCGGCATCGTCCCCGAGGTTGCCTCCCGCCAGCACACCCTGAGCATCATCCCCATCATTTCCCGCGCGATGACGACCGCCGGTGTCACCTGGCAGGACCTGGATGCCATCGCCGTTACCAATGGACCCGGGCTGGCTGGCTCCCTGCTCACCGGCGTCAACACTGCCAAAGCCATCAGCCTCGCCCGCAGTCTGCCGCTCATTGCCGTCAATCACCTCGAGGGACATATCTACGCCAACTGGCTCACGGGCAAGCCTCCGGAATTTCCCCTCGTGTGTCTTATCGTCTCGGGGGGACACAGCGACCTGGTGCTGATGCGCGGGCACGGCGATTACACCCTGCTCGGACGGACGCGGGACGATGCCGCCGGGGAAGCCTTCGATAAAGCCGCCCGCCTCCTGGGACTGGGCTATCCGGGCGGACCGGTCATCGAAAAAGCCGCCGCCAGCGGTCGGGCCACGCTCGAGCTCCCCCGCGCCTGGCTCAAGGGCAGTCACGATTTCAGCTTCAGCGGTGTCAAGACCGCGCTACTACGCCTCTCCGAAGAGGGTAAGCTCGATAGCACTGCGGACGCCGCCGCGAGCTTCCAGACAGCGGTGGTGGAAGTACTCGTGACCAAGACCATCGATGCGGCGCGGGAGTGCGGTGTTCAGCAGATTATCCTTTGCGGCGGGGTGGCTGCCAATAAAGCCCTGCGGCAAACAATGCTAGCGCAATCTCCTCTGCCCGTTCTTATCCCGCCCCTGCCACTTTGTACAGACAACGCCGCCATGGTCGCCGCCTGCGGTTACTACCGTTTTCTGGCTGGTAAGACAGCAGAGCTTTCCCTGGACGTGGTACCGAATTTAAAGCTCACGTAGCTGTCAGCGGTCGGCATTTAGCTTTAAGCTTCTGGCTCGGGGTTAAGGACAAATCGTGGGGTTTACGGGACGCCGGCGCTAAAAAGCCCTCTGGTGGGGAAAAGAAGTGGGGTTTGGTATCTGGAGTTTGGGATTTAGAATTTTCTCACCGGGCATTCCCCGCACCTGCCCTGAGTACAGTACCGTTTGTAGAGGTGGAGCAGTCCCTGCCGCCGGCAGGCAGTTGCCACCTGCCCGGATTTTAACCCGAACTGTAAACGCATATGCCGTTCGATGGCGTTTTCCACCCCCGCCGGCAACTCGCTGTATAATCCCTGACATTTTTCCGCCATTTCCGCGTTTCCCGCACTTTGAGAGAGCGCGGTGGCAAGCGGCAGGAGAACATTCAGGGCGATTTCAACAGCCCGCGCCTCTCCGATAAGATGCGGACTAAAGCCGTTCCGCCCGAAATCGAAGTGGTCCCGCCAGTACCCGTCCGCGTCAACCATCAGCCCCTCTTCTATGAAGCGCGTAGTCTTCTGTGGTGGTGCCCTCTCTACCAGCGCCAGGAGACTTTCCGATAAGCCGACGGAACGGTAACGGTGGAGCAGGCGCGCCATCCCGGCAACACGCCGTACGGGATGATTTGCCGGCCGCAAACGGAAAAGACACCAATCTCGCACTGAGAGCACCGGCACATATCCACCCGAACGCCATATATCTTCCAGTGTTTCTACCCACGGGGCAAGATACCCTGCGTTGCCGCCGGTTTGCCTCTGCGAGGGTAAGAACCCCGCCGAGCCAAGAAGAATGGCTTCCAGATGGGGAACGACACCGCTTTCCTCTCCCTTCTGCCGGGCGATTTCTCCCAGCGCATCCAGCGGTAATTTTTGCGCCAGCTTCTGAAACGGCACTGTGTTCCGGGTATAACCCAGGGCGCCCATAATACCGCGGTAAAACACCTGTGCCGGGGACCCGGTCTCCAGCTCTTTTTCAAAACCCGTAACCTTTTCCCGGAAACGTTTTTCTCCAGCCTGTTCCAACGCGGTGATGAAAGTATTAACACCAATATCGAACGGTGTTGTGCGGCATGGAGGTGATACGCAGGCATCCGTGTCTGCCACCGCGACGACATGGGGCAATACCGGACCCAGGGCGACTACCGGGATATTCCAGCCGTTTTCTAGCGCCGTGGGGACCCGGCTGTCATCTTCCAGCACCACGTGGAGCACCACCCCATTGTAAGCCGCATCCCGGTGGTGACCGTGCGTACGCCAGTCAGTCGCGTGCACATGCACCTCGATACTTCCCTTCGCGACATTACCGTCGATGGCGATGACAGCATCCTGGAAATCTGCCCCCGGTGCACCGCCGCTACGCCCGGGATAGATGACATTTACAGTTCGCGCGTCCACCGTGGTGAGCAGGCTACCACCCCTGATAGTACTCTCCCAGAGCGCGACGACTTGGCTCTCCCGGATTTTCTTCTCCATCCCATTACACGTTAACGTGTATCTTTACCCTGAAAAAACGGCACTCTTTCATGCCGCGATTCCTTTATAAATCCTAAGCTTAAAACTCTAAATACTAAACCCTATATATTACGCAGAGCATAAACATGTTTGCATAAGCGATTTGTGGTGGGTTACGTCCTCTCGAAATCTGAAAGCCGACACCCCTTGAAACCGGACTAACCCACCCTACAAGATGTAATCTAAATACTAAATCCTGAATAACAAACAAAACGTAAATGATTAGTTATTAGATATTAGTTATTCGACATTCGACCTGTCATCCGTTCAAGTTCTTCTTTAAAGACGCGGTAGGCCGGCTCCCCGAACAAAACGAAGATGACCTTTTCCAGCCCGGTACCTGCCTGCGCGTAAGCTCTTACGGCAGTGAGCATAACCCGGGCGCAATCCTCCAGGCTGAACCCGCCCACCCCCGTACCCAGTGCCGGGAAGACGATGCTCTTGATACCGAGCTCGTCCGCCCGCCGCAGGCTGTTTGCCGTGGCTTGCTGGATTTTTACGGCACTGGTGCGCAGGTCCTGTCCCATAACAACGGCGTGGATAACGTATTTCGCTTTAAGCCGCCCGGCCCCGGTGACCACCGCTTCCCCCACTGGCACAGGTCCTTTCTTCACGGCTTCTTCTTCGATTTCCATGCCGCCGGCACGTTTCAAAGCGCCCGCTACCCCGGCACCCATCCACAGGTGGTTGTTGGCGGCATTGACCAGGGCATCCGCCTCGAAGCGGGTGATATCTCCTTCATGGACTTCGATGCTGACCATTTTCTCCTCCTGCTGTTATGTTCATCATACACGTTTCCGTGTAGATAGTCAAGTGCGCAAATGAGGGAAAAGACAAAGAATTCCTTTTATCATACTTATCGTTGACAACCATTTAATGTTTAACCTCATTTTCTTATCTTCTACCATTGCTGTCCAGGATAATTTGAAAACGTGAATTTGGATAGGTTTTTCGCGCCGATTGATGATTTGTGGGAGGATTCTCACTTTCCCCCCCCTCTTTCCGATAGGTCTGGCGTATGAAGGGTAGCGTATGCTGTCTAAAACGCCGGCAAAGAACCTTATAGAGTAGTGTCTCAATGACAGCTTTACAATTCTAAATACAGATGCCAGTTCTTACACAGCGCCTCATCCCCCCGCATCAAGTGCGGGGCAGGCTTTTGCCCCTTCTCCGCAGGAGGCTGTTAAATTTTTCTTTTAGCTTTGATGCGAATCTGGTAAAATAAGGCAAAATGATTAGAGGAAGCGATGCGAACAGCCAATCAAATAACATTTACGACTTATGAAGTCAGCCTCAAGAT
>JAUYDN010000131.1 GCA_030691775.1 Dehalococcoidia bacterium | reverse complement strand
CAGGGGGTCATTAAAGAATAGTAAATCATGAAAACCGTATCAGGAAATTTCTTTAACAGCCTCCTGCGGAGAAGGGGCAAGAGCCTGCCCCGCACTTGATGCGGGGGGATGAGGCGCTGTGTAAGAACTGGCATCTTTTATTCAGAATTGTAAAGCTGTTATTCAGACACTCCACTAACGGATGTGCTGCATGGGACAATATCCTATTCTTCTTTGGATTATTGTTGTTAATGCCAGGAGTCACAATACCTCTAGCTGTCTCCCTGCACGATAGAAATTTGAGAATAAAGAGGTTAATTATTTCATTGACAATAAGTCGTCAATTAAGCCTTTAGCCGAAGCTGTAAAGGAAGCAAGTGCCGTATGGGGGATGTGGCACAGTGGTGACAAAGTCAGGAACGAGAAATTATTCGATGTTGGTACTCAGTCTTGTCAAAAATCGGTTTGCTCCTCATCCGCTTCAGGCGGAATTACCATATCTCCTGAAAGAACATCGCCACCTTGTCATACCCGCCTACGGCGGGTGGAAAATGAGAATCCTGCCAAGAACTGTCTCTCACGCACAAAAAGCCAGTCGAAAACCACGAATTCCGATTATCCGTGCCAGCTGTGAAGTGTTATACTAACTTGAACTACGATAAACACGGTTGCATTTTGCCAGGCAGTATTATTTTTACTTGTAAGAAAGGTATCTTTTTATCAAACTCTCAGACCTGAAACCGTACTTTTCCGGCTTATTGCCGTTGTTTATCATCGCGCATTTCGGGCACCACGTGGTTGGCGCCATGCTGAACCCGCTCATGCCGCTCATCCGCGATGAGTTGAGCCTCAACTATACCCAGGCGGGTGTGGTGATTTCTGCCTTCTCCATTACCAGCGGTATCGCCCAGCTACCCGCGGGGTGGCTTGCCGACCGTTTCGGCGCACGTTTGATGGTACTCATCAGCGTTTCCGGTGTTGCCGTTGCAGGCTTGCTCGTCGGGTTATCCCAGACGTATCTTCAGCTTATCGCGGGTTTGGTGCTGGTGGCGATTCTCGGGGGTGGCTATCATCCCAGTTCTGCCACTGCCATCTCCACGATTATCCCACCGGAACGCCGTGGCAGGGCGCTGGGTCTGCACCTCATCGGTGGAAGCTCGTCATTCTGGGTTGTTCCACTTCTCGCCGCCCCGGTTGCCGCGGCTTCGGGTACATGGCGCACACCCTACGTGTCATTCACCGTGCCCGTTATCATCCTCGGCATTGCGTTGTATATATTGATGGGCAGGCAATCGCATATTACTGTCCGCCTGCCGGAACCCGCTATAAAAAATGTGCCGCCTTCCCCGGACCGCATTCACTGGGTAACACTGGCCCCCTTCATTATCATGACCGTCGCTACCGGCACGTTCGCTCAATCTGTAGCCGCCTATTATTCATTGTACATGGTCGACCACTACGGTCTGTCCGCTCCGACTGCGGCTTCATTGACGGCTATTTCTCCAATGGTCGGCGCCTTTGCCGCGCCGCTCGGAGGTTACCTGGCGGACCGCTACGGCAGTAAAAGGGTGATGGTGGTCACCAGCCTGGTGGCGGGTCCTTTGCTGTTCACGCTGGGTAATATGCCTACCATCGTCTTGTTCGTTGTGCTTCTGCTCCTGATGGGCTTTGTGAATATGACCCGGATGCCGACCTCGGAATCGTATATCGTGAACAATATCCCCGCCCACCGCCGCTCCTCCATACTGGGCATCTATTTCTTTGCTGGCGCTGAAGTATCCGGCTTGCTTACTCCTTTGATGGGGCGGGTCATCGATACGCGTGGCTTTTCAACGGCTTTCACCATCGCCAGCAGTACCATCGCCGCGGTTGCCGTTATCTGTTCATTAATCCTGTGGCGGTTCGGGAAGTCCTCCGGAACACAGGTACAGGATTAATCTCCCCGGGGTGCTTAAAAAAGCCTTCATCCGTTCACCTCCCTCTTTGAAAACTGCACGCGGTAAAAAATCGTCATCGTCCCGGTCTTTCCTTCTATTACGCGCGAGCCGGGTACGCCATTAGCACGATGTCGTCCGTCATTTAATGGACTATGCCTTCTTGTGAAACGGTAATAATTCCCGGCGAGAAACAGGTATGTTTACCTATATTTCAAGGGAAGAATAGTATTTATAATAATACATTGGATAATGTAGTAAAATAGAGATATTATAGATTTTAGTAGATTTATACAGTTTTGCGAGCACGGTAGGTGATTTATGAATCCGGAAAGGGAAATCCTTCTCAGTATCGGTGAAGCCAGCAAGACCCTGGGTGTCAGCGAAGCCGCCCTCCGCCAGTGGACCGACGACGGTAAAATCAAGGCTTTCGTAACCCCGGGCGGCCACCGCCGCTATTCCACCACCGAACTGAAAAGGTTCCTCAGCGCCCACCAGAAAACGCTCGGACTCAAGGACGTGGTGACGGAGATAGAAAACACCGCCACCGTGCACCGCGAGATATTCCAGGAATCGATAGCCGCCATGTCCCGGTTCGAGCTTGACAAAGAATCGCGGGAGCATTTCGCGGAGCTGGGGCGCAATATGCTCGGCATCGTGGTACGTTACATCACCGAACCCTCCAAACGGGATGAGACCCTATCGATGGCACGCACTAACGGACGCGGCCTGGGGGAAATGCTGGCGAAGCTCGGTTTTACGCTCACAGACTCTGTGGAAGCGTTTATCTCCCACCGTGACCCCATGATAAAAGCCACCACCCGTCTCATCGCGAAAAAGGAATCTTTCAGCGGCCGTGTGGTCGAAACTCTACCCCTCGTAGTGCGTGTACTGGATGAAGCCCTGGTTTCCCTGGTGAACTCCTACCAGGAATACACCGGCGGCAGGACGAGAAAGGACGCCAACGCATGATTTCCATTTCACGACTCCTCTGCGATTCCACCAGCCCGGGCGACAGCCTGCGCTATGCGCACGGGCATACCAACCGGGATAACGGCTCAGAGCGCCCCGTGGTTGTCTGGAACTGCACCCGCGGCTGTAACCTCCATTGTATCCACTGCTACGCCAACGCCGGCAACTCATGCTCTCCGGATGAAATGGATACCCCTACCGGCAAAGCATTCATCCGCGACCTGGCAGATTTCGGAGCGCCGGTTATTCTCTTCTCCGGCGGAGAACCACTCCAGCGGCAGGACCTCTTCGAGCTGGCTGAGTTCGCAAAAAGTTGCGGCCTCCGGGTTGCCCTCTCCACCAACGGGACACTCATCGATGAAGAGACTGCCCGGAAAATCAAGGAAACCGGGTTCGCGGAAGCCGGCATCAGCCTCGATGGCGTGGGCGCAAAGAACGACTACTTCCGTGGACACAAAGGCGCCTTTGCCTCAGCCCTGACCGGCATCCGGAACTGTACCGCCCTCGGTGTGCGGGTTTCCCTGCGTCTTACCATCACCGGCTATAACTATAAAGAAATCCCGGCAATCTTCAAGCTGGTGGAAGATGAAGGCATCGACCGCGTTTGCTTCTACCACCTCGCTTATTCAGGCCGCGGCGATAACCTGAGAAAGCAGGATATATCACACTCACAAACACGCGCCGTCATCGACCAGATTTGCGATTGGACAATCGACCTTCACAAGCGTGGCTTGAAAAAAGAAGTCCTGACCGTGGGCAATCACGCGGATGCCGTTTACCTGTACCTGCGGACGAAGGATACAGACCCGGCACGCGCGGCGCGTATCCTGGAGCTACAGCGTCTCAACGGCGGCAACAACTCCGGCATCAAAATCGGGGCGGTGGACGATGTAGGGAATGTTCACCCCGACCAGTTCTGGCGGCACCACATCCTGGGAAACGTACGTGAACGCAAGTTCGGGGAGATATGGCTGGATACCACCGAGCCACTGCTGAAGGGACTCAAAGACCGTAAGAGCCTGTTGAAAGGGCGTTGCGCCGCGTGCCGTTACCTGGACCTGTGCAACGGAAATCTGCGGGTGCGTGCCGAAGCCGTCTACGGCGATGTCTGGGCGCCCGACCCCGCTTGCTTCCTGACCGATGAAGAGATAGGACTTACTACGCAGAGCAAAAACATGTTTGCATAAGACGATTTGTGGTGGGTTACGTCCTTTCGAAATCTGAAAGCCGACACCCCTTGAAACCGGACTAACCCACCCTACAAGATGTAATCTACTGATGAAGAGATAGGACTCAACTGATGGAAACACGGATTATACCTGGAGAAAGCTCAATTTTGACCCCCCGCCTGCAGCTTGTTGCCTGGGAATTGACCCGGCGCTGTAATCTCTTCTGCGAGCACTGCCGCGCCTCCTCAACCGACGAATGTTACCAGAACGAGCTTTCCACCGAAGAGGGTTTCAAGCTCATCGACCAGATTCTGGAAGTCGGTAAACCGATACTCATCCTCAGCGGCGGTGAACCACTGATGCGTCGTGATGTATGCGAAATTGCCCGTTACGCCACGGACAAAGGTTTACGAGTGGTAATGGGCAGTAACGGCACCCTGATTGATGATGGGATGGCTCGCGGATTAAAGGAATCCGGGGTCATGCGCATCGGCATCAGCCTGGATTTCCCCACCCCCGAGTTGCAGGATAGTTTCCGGGGTAAAAAGGGCGCTTTTGCCGCTGTGATGGCGGGTATTGAAAGCGCCAGGCGCGCCGGCCTGGAGATTCAGATTAACAGCACCGTCACCCGGCTCAACATGAGCTATCTGGATAAAATCCTGGACATTGCGCTGGATGTGAGTGCGGCGGCTTTTCACCCTTTCATGCTCGTGCCCACCGGACGTGGCAAAGGTCTGGAAACCGTGGAGCTATCTCCACAGCAGTACGAAGAAACCCTGAACTGGATATACGACCGGCAACAGGAACTGGGTAACCGTATCTTCTTCAAACCCACGGACGCACCCCACTACATGCGTATCCTGAAGCAGAGGCAAAAAGAAAATCCCACGCCTCCTGTACACGGCGGTCAACCTGGCGGTCACGGACATTTTGGTGGCGGACGTCCCGGTCCCAACACAATTACACGCGGTTGCCTGGCAGGTACCGGGTTCTGCTTTATTTCCCACCGGGGCAAGGTACAGGGTTGTGGTTACCTGACTGCGGAGGCGGGAGATATCCGCGAAAAGACATTCCACGAAGTGTGGTACGAATCGCCGCTGTTCAACACCCTGCGGAATCTCGATAATCTCAAGGGCAAGTGCGGACGGTGCGAGTATAAAAGAATTTGCGGCGGCTGCCGGGCGCGGGCTTATGAAGCTACCGGCGATTGCCTTGAAGCTGAACCCTACTGCATCTACCAGCCACGCCGCCAGGAAGACAACCATGGTACAGCTTGAAATTGCGACCACTGAGCAGAAGTTACTGGGCTTTTTACAGAGGGCATTCCCCCTCGAACCCAGGCCGTATTACCGGTTGGGACAGATGCTTGGCGTTACCGAAACACAGGTCATCGACCATATCCAGAAACTGAGGGACCGGGGTATGGTACGTAGCATCGAGCCGGTGGTAGACGCCCGCCGGCTCGGTTATCAATCGACCCTCGTGGCATTGAAAGTACCCGCAGAACGGACGCGTAAAGCAGAACAGGCAATACAGGCTCATCCCGGTATCAGTCACGGCTACGAACGCGACCACGATTTCAACGTCTGGGTGACGTTATCGGTACCGCCGACATCAAGCATCGACGCCGAAGTAGAACGGCTGTCGGCGAACACTGGCGCTATCACCCGGCTAGCTCTCCCTGCCGTCAAATTGTTCAAAATCGGTGCGTACTTTGATGTCGACAATACGGAACAGATGCCAACAGCGCACAACGGCAAACTGCCAGTGAAATTGGAACTGAGTAATGAAGACAGGCGTGTCATAAACGCCCTGCAACAGGACCTGCCGCTGACAGCCACACCGTTCGATACTATTGCACTGGAAGCAGGTATGAGCGTGGACGACTTGCTCGCACACAGCCGCTCTTTACTTGAGCGTGGGGTCATCCGCCGGTTCAGCGCTTCAATTAACCACCGCCGCGCCGGCTTCCAGGCAAACGCGATGACGTGCTGGGCAATACCGGACGAAAGGGTGGATACCATTGGCAAAGAGCTTGCGGAACTTAGAGAAGTCAGCCATTGCTATGAAAGACAGACCTGTGCTGGCTGGCGTCACAATCTTTTCGCGATGATTCACTCTCATAGCAGAGATAGCTGTCTGGAACTGATACAAAATGTTTCGCAAAGGTTAAATCTTCGCGATTACGTTGTGCTCTTTAGCACCCGGGAATTCAAGAAAACGAGGATTAAATACACGGCATGAATCACAGTCCAGTCTACTACCCGGCTTTTATTACCCTGACAGGAAAGAGATGCGTGGTTTTCGGGGGTGGGGAGGTCGCCCTGCGCAAAGTCCAGGGGCTCGTTGAATCAAAAGCGGATGTTACCGTCATCAGCCCCGACCTGTGCGCGGAGCTAGCCGCGATGAAAGAGCGGGGAACGATTATGGCGGTATCGCGGGAATACAAACCCGGCGACCTTCACGGCGTATTCCTGGCGATAGCCGCCACAGATGATAAGAAGGTCAATGCCGACATCGGCCGCGAAGCTCATCAAAACGGCGTGCTCATCAACGTCGTGGATACGCCCGAGTTGTGCGATTTCATTGTGCCGTCTTATTTCAGGCGTGGCGATGTAACTATCGCCATCTCGACGGGCGGCAAAAGTCCGGCGCTCGCCCGCAAAATCCGCACCCGGTTGGAGGATGAATTCGGCGCAGAGTACAGCCACCTCGCCGACCTTATCGGGGACGTTCGCACTGAACTCAAAGAGCATGGTGCACGCGCGGATGCCGACACCTGGCAGTCGGCGCTCGACCTCGACCGTTTACTCGCTTTGCTGAAACAGGATAAGGTTGAACAGGCAAAGGACCTGCTCCGGAGCGCACTCAAAACAGAGTCAAGAGGGAAATAAATGCAGATTAACCTCATCGGCATCAATCACAAATCAGCCCCTTTAGACATCCGGGAAAAGGTGGCGGTGCCGGATGGAAAACTATACGAAGCTCTATCGTTTTTGCGTGAATATCTTCCTGACGCCGTAGTCCTATCGACCTGTAACCGGACTGAAATCTACACGACTGAAGAGGACGCCGGCGAAAAAAGCCTGGCATTCTTGAGCAGTTTTCACGGGCTCCCGGTGCAGGTTCTCAAGGCGCACGCCTATTCTCATAGCGCGGAAGCCGCTATCCGCCACCTGTTATGTGTCACCGCCGGGTTGGAATCGATGGTCCTTGGCGAATACGAGATACTCGGGCAGGTGAACCACGCCCTGGAAGCGGCGGAAAAGACGGGGATGGTCAATTATCCTCTGCGCCAGCTTTTCCTGGGAGCCATCCGCACCGGCAGACAGGTACGGGAAAGGACCGGAATCAGCCGGAATGCACTTTCCGTTAGCTCGGTAGCGGTGGAACTTGCTACCGAAATAGTCGGTTCGCTGGAGGATTGTAAGCTCGTCGTTATCGGCGCCGGAGAAGCGGGCAGGCTGGTGACGAAAGCCGCCCGTGAGAGAGGTACGCCCCGGATTTATTTGACCAGCCGCACAATGGATAAAGCGGTCTTACTTGCAGAAAAACTGGGTGGTGTCCCTTTCCCCATGGAGGGCATGGAGGAAGAGCTTACCACCACCGGTATCGTGGTAGCCTGCGCCGATGCCCCCCATTGGATTCTGACTTATGGACAGATTGCAAAGGTGATGCGTAAACGTTCCTCAACACCGCTGGTCATTATCGATATCGCGGTGCCGCGAAATACCGAACCGGCGATAAAGGACATCGCTAACGTTTTTCTTTATAACATCGATGACCTGGCGCAGATTGCAGAGCAGAACCTCCACCTCAGGCGTGCGGAAATCGAGAAAGCAAACGCGATTATCAACGAGGAGACCGACCGGTTGTTAACATGGTGGCAGACGCTGGAGACGCGACCCGTGGTAAGCGCGTTGATGAGCAAGGCAGATGCCATCAGGCTGTCTCACCTGGAAAAGACACTTAAGAAGCTCCGTCCCCTTTCGGAAGAGGAGCGGGAAAACCTGGACTCCATGACCCGGGCAATCGTCACTAAAATCCTGCACGACCCGGTGCAGTACCTGAAATCGAGGGGCAACAACGCCAACGGCTATGCGCAAGTGGTCACGGAACTGTTTAAACTGGATGAGCCGGACGAAAATGAGAAATAGCATCGTTATCGGCACGCGTGGCAGTAAACTTGCCCTGGTACAGGCCGGGATGGTTATCGAGAGGTTAAAGCAGCTTGCCCCGGGTAGTGAGATTCGCACCGAAGAAATCACCACGCACGGCGACCGTAACCAGCAAATCAGCCTGGAACGGCTGGAGAGCACCGGCGTGTTCGTCAAAGACATCGAGGAGGCACTGCTTTCGGGCAGGATCGACCTCGCCGTCCACAGCCTGAAAGATGTGCCGACGGAAATACCGCGCGGGCTGAAGCTGGCGGCGGTGCTGGAGAGGGGCGACCCCCGTGATGTGCTCGTAACGCGAGGACCAAACCTCGCCACGCTTCCTGCCGGCGCCCGGATTGGCACGAGCAGTCTGCGGCGTTCGATACAGCTCAAGGGCTTGCGGGCGGACGTCGAGCTGTGCAGTATCCGCGGCAATGTCGATACACGCCTGCGCAAAGTCGACACCGGTGAATATGATGGCGCTATTCTCGCTGCCGCCGGGCTGGTACGTCTGGGCTGCGCCGACCGCATTGTGCAATATCTGCCTCTGGAAACGTATCTACCTGCAGTCGGACAGGCCGCCCTGGTGATTGAAACCCGTGCTGATGATATGGAACTGCTGGCACTGTTGCAACGCCTCAACCATCTCCCCACATGGCAAGCTGTCACCGCGGAGCGTTTCTTCCTCTACGAACTGGGTGGCGGTTGCCAGGCGCCAATCGCTGCTCTCGGCACAATCCAAGGCGACAAGCTGATACTGGAAGGCATGGTCGCCAGCATAAGGCATAACCGGCTACTCCGTGCATCTGAGACGGGTAGCGCTGACAAGCCCGAAAGAGTCGGCAAACGGCTGGCGGCGAGATTGGTCCGTATGGGTGCGGTTGATTTTATCAACGAGGCTAAGCAAAATGATGGGTAAGGTTTACCTGGTGGGCGCCGGGCCCGGCGACCCCGGTCTGATTACACTCAAAGCTGTGGAATGCCTTAAAAAGGCAGAGGTTGTAGTTTACGACCACCTGCTGGATAATGCCTTGCTGGAACTGGCACCATCTAAAGCAGCAAAAATATACGCTGGTAAGAGCGGTAATCACCACGCAATGGAACAGGATGAAATCAACCGCCTGCTCGTGGAGAAAGCCGCAGAAGGGAAGACCGTGGTGCGCTTGAAGGGCGGCGACCCTTTCGTGCTGGGACGGGGCGGGGAAGAAGCGGAAGCATTGACCGGGCACGGCATCCCTTTTGAAATCGTTCCCGGAATTACTTCAGCCATCGCCGTGCCTGCATATGCCGGTATCCCGGTCACTCACCGGGGCGTGGCTTCATCTTTTGCCGTGGTGACCGGGCATGAAGACCCCACCAAAGAAACTTCGAGCGTCAACTGGGAAAAGCTCGCCACGGCCGTAGATACCCTCGTCTTCCTGATGGGCGTGAAAAACCTCGATAAAATCGTTGCCCGGTTGGTGGAGCACGGTAGGTCGCCAACCACGCCGGTGGCTGTAATCCAGAACGGAACCCGTGCCGGACAAAAAACGGTCACCGGGATACTTGAAAACATCGTCGAGAAAGTCAGGGAGAGTGATATCTCTGCGCCTGCCATAACCATCGTGGGAGAGGTAGTGAGATTGCGGGAAAAACTGCGCTGGTTCGATAACCGTCCGCTTTCCGGTAAGAAAGTGCTGGTGACACGCGCCCGGCACCAGGCAAGCGCTTTGAGTAGCCTGCTAAGTGAGCGTGGTGCCGTTCCCATCGAGCTTGCCGCAATCGACATCCGGGCGTCAGACGGTGTTGAACTTGACCGCGCCCTCGAATCGCTGGCGGATTTTAACTGGCTCATTTTCACCTCGGTTAATGGCGTGGAGGTGTTTTTCAACCGTCTGACTGATATGAAACGAGACGCCCGTTCTCTGTCTGGAATAAAAATCGGCGCCATTGGTCCGGCAACGGCGGACACCCTGAAACTACGCGGCATCATCCCGGACTTTGTCCCCGCTGTTTTTACCACGAAAGGCATCATCGAGGGACTCAAGGAATATCAGCTCACCGGGAAGAAGTTTCTTTTGCCGCGGGCGGACATCGCCGATGAAGAACTGGCTGGAGGGCTAAAAGAAATGGGCGCTTTCGTTGATGCAGTCGCTGTGTACACTACTAAACCGGCTGTGGAAGCAATCGCCCGGGCGAAAGAGATTATCAGCCAAGGCGGTATAGATATTATTACCTTCACCAGCTCGTCCACGGTCACAAATCTAATGAATAACTTGAACGGGCAAAGCATTAAGTTAAATGGTGCAGTGATTGCCTGCATCGGTCCCAAAACGGCAGAGACGGCAACCCGTCTGGGGTTGAAGCCGGATATTATCGCCGCAGAAAGCACTATCCCGGGGCTTGTCAGAGCAATCGAAAATTATTTTACGGAGGCTCGCTAATGGCATTTCCCGAGGTACGTTTACGGCGTTTACGCCGTTCGGAGACATTACGGTCGCTTGTGCGCGAAACGGTGGTCGACGCCGGTGACCTGATTTACCCGCTGTTTGTGGTGGAAGAGCCGGGAGTGAAACGGGAAATTTCATCTATGCCCGGTATTTTCCAGCTATCGGTTGACAATCTTAAGGCAGAGGTCGAGGAAATCGCCCGTCTCGGTATTCCCGGCGTGATTCTCTTTGGCATTCCCCGGCACAAAGATGAGACTGGCTCCAGCGCCTGCCATCCTCAGGGCGTCATCCAGGAAGCAGTGCGCGCTATCAAAAAAAACGTACCCGACCTGCTTGTAGTCACCGACGTTTGTCTCTGCGAATACACCAGCCACGGACACTGCGGCGTCATCAGCAATGGTGAGGTGGACAACGACCGCACCCTTCCCTTGCTTGCGGAGATGGCATTATCACATGCTGAGGCTGGCGCCGACATCATCGCACCTTCGGATATGATGGACGGCAGGGTCAGGGCAATCCGTGACAAGCTAGATTCAAATGGTTTTACAAACATCCCGATACTTTCTTATGCCGCCAAGTATGCGTCCGGGTTTTACGGTCCTTTCCGTGAGGCGGCGCAATCCGCACCGCAGTTCGGCGACCGCCGTGCCTACCAGATGGATTCCGCCAATGTGCGCGAAGCCCTGCGCGAGGTTGAACAGGACATCGCCGAGGGCGCGGATATTATCATGGTCAAACCGGCACTCTCATACCTGGACGTTATCCGCCGGGTGCGCGATACATACAACCACCCCCTTGCCGCCTATAACGTGAGCGGTGAATATTCCATGGTCAAAGCGGCAGTGCAAAACGGCTGGCTGGATGAACGGCGCGTGGTCACGGAAATACTCACTGCCATAAAGAGGGCGGGCGCGGATATTATCATTACTTACCATGCCAAAGACTACGCACGCTGGCAGATTGAAGGCAGATAAGATGGGTGGCATGCAACATTCAACCGAATTGTTCGAAGAAGCGCAGAAATACCTGCCCGGCGGCGTCGATAGTCCCGTGCGTGCCTATAAGGCGGTAGGCGGCACTCCTCCGTTCATCGTCGCGGGTCAAGGCTCACGGATGTTCGACGCCGATGGCAATGAGTATATCGATTACATCGGTTCCTGGGGACCTCTGATTGCAGGTCACGCCCACCCGCAGGTAGTAAAGGCGCTAAAGACTGCCGCGGAGCGGGGCACCAGCTTCGGAGCGCCCACGGAACTGGAGACCACCCTGGCGAAGATGGTCTGTAAAGCCATGCCATCCATCGAGATGGTACGGTTCGTCAACTCCGGCACGGAAGCCACGATGTCGGCGCTGCGGCTGGCGCGGGCATACACCGGACGTAACAAAATCATCAAGTTCGCCGGCGGTTATCACGGTCACAGCGATGGTCTACTCGTTAAGGGTGGCTCAGGGCTGGCGACACTGGGAATCCCCGATTCCCCCGGTGTGCCGCCCGGCTATGCAAAGGAAACGCTCGTTGCCAGGTACAATGACATCAATTCGGTGGAACGCCTGTTCGAGCGGTACCCGGATGACATTGCGGCGGTAATTATCGAGCCGGTAGCGGCGAACATGGGCGTGGTGCTCCCGACACCCGGTTTCCTGCCTGGACTCCGCCGGCTCACCCGTGAGTACGGGACATTGCTGGTATTCGACGAAGTTATCACTGGCTTCCGCATCGGCTACGGCGGCGCCCAGGGATTGTACGGTATCACCCCTGACCTCACCTGCCTGGGCAAAATCATCGGTGGGGGGTTGCCGGTCGGAGCTTATGGCGGCAGGCGCGAGATGATGGGAATGATGGCGCCTTTGGGTCCCGTGTACCAGGCGGGAACGCTTTCTGGAAATCCGCTGGCAATGACCGCGGGCATCGAGACGCTGAAACTGTTAAGCCAGCCGGGTGTGTATAACCAGCTGGAACAACGCACCGAAGCGCTCGAAAAAGGCATCAAAGCCGCCGCAGAGTCTGCGAAATCGACCGTGCAGGTCAACCGTATTGCTTCACTGCTGACCATCTTCTTTACCGATAGGCGGGTGACAGACTGGGATTCTTCTGCCACGTCCGATAGAAGCCAGTATGCCGCATTCTTCCACAAGATGCTGGGAGCGGGTATTTACTGGCCGCCGGCACAGTTCGAAGCCGTTTTTGTTTCCCTGGCACACACCCCGGAGGATATTCAGCAAACGGTAGAAGCGGTTGACCGGGCGTTCCGTTCTTTATAATACCCCGCCCACTATATCCAGCCGAAACGCACCGGTTTGCGGTAAACTCTCCACGCATAAACGGCAACTACGGCAATCAACCCGAGAGCCAGATACATGTTAAACGCGAAAGTGACCCGTAGTCCCATAATCAGGGCAGTGAGCACGAAGAAAAGGCACAGGCCGGAAAGCCTCTTCCGCCTGATTCTCAACCTGGCAATTTGAGGAGCGAGACCGTCCGGGACGGGATTACCGGGCTTAACCTGTTCCATCAGCGCTTCGATACGCGGCTGGATATTAAAATGTACCACGGAAAGCAAGCCCATCAGAATCAGCAGTGACACCCATTTCACAATCATAGAAGGATTGGTGAGCAGACTGCCCCAGCCATAACCCGAAACATAAATCAACCCCAGGCCGCTTAGCGCCATCGTGCCCTGGAAGATAAAGCACCGCACTGCGTTGTTCCGGATAATGTTTTCCATGTACCGGTCGGTGAAATAGCCCAGCGGCACGCCGAAGCGGGCACGCTCGTTGACGATGACCAGCATGTAAAACGGCGCCGCCATCATCATCGTTGAAAGCAGGTGCACCACCAGCAGGAGTCCTCTCCATTCTTCCATACCTGACCCTCCTTATTTACCTGTGTTTTTCTTTATGGAAATAGAGTCCTCTCGCCCCTTGTGGGAGAGAGTTAGAGTGAGGGAGTCTATTGGAGCGGTTTCACCCTCATCCTAACCTTCTCCCCTCAAGGGAGAAGGGATAAGCTAATAACCTTTTAACGCATCGTGGCGTCTCTCACAAGAAATATGATAATTATGAGGTTATTATAACTCTTTCATATCGATGAAAGCGCCGTGCCACGTGTGGTACCAGACCGCTCCGGTGTAACCGTTGACGCTGAGCATTCCTTCCAGCCGCCCGTCCTTCAGTGTATGCAGAGTGTAGTAGCCATAGAAAACATCGGCTTCAGCTACCGTCAGGCCGGAGCGATTGGCATCCAGAAACTGTTGGGCAATAGCTTTTGCTTGTTCGGGCGTAACTGGCATGCTCACGACAGGTGAACTACTCCGGTAATATCCGCCACCCATCATCCCGCCGCCCATCATGCCGTATTTTGTGTTCCACATAATGTTGGGTCCCATCTCCGGAGAGACCTGCCCGGTATACTTATCGATGAGCAGTTCCATGGCATGGATACCGGTATCCTTTTCCTCGACCTCGGCATAGTAATTCAAGGCGAAGTTCATTATCTCCTTCACCACCAGGTTCCCGCCGTAAATATTGAGATAACGGCGTACGGCATCACCCACCTGGTCGATGGTGAGGGGACTGGCACCAGTTTGGGGACTATAGCCGGAGTTTCCCCAGCCACCCCCCATCATTCCCGGTCCCATACCTCCACCTCCCATCATCCCGGGTCCCATTCCGCCACCCGTCCCGTAAGGGAAAGAACGCCCGAAAGGAGACACTCCGGGTATGCCTGCGCAGGAAGTGAACGCCAATATCACCGTCATGACCGATGCAATACTAAATATATATACCTTCTTCATTCCCCACCTCCAGACTGACGCTTTCTTCGACTGTTTAGATTAAGTCTTTCTTTCTCTCTTCATATTCCTGTTTGTTTATCTCGCCCCGGGCATAGCGCCTTTTAAGTATTTCCAGAGCTGAGTCCTGACTGGAAGACCCACTGTTGCCTGGCGAGGCAACACCACGCACCAAGGCGACAATACCCCAGATAACTAATCCCCAAAAGACAACCATCCCTATTCCCATAAGTCCTCCCCAACCGAATCCACCCATCATTCCAGGCCCCATCATACCGTACCCGTAGCCCTGCCAGCCTCCAATTAACCCGAAAATCAGTGGCACAATGATAAGGATAGCGACGATTACACCCCCAATAATCAAGGCTGTCTTAATGTTCTTGTTCATGACCTCCCCCTTTCACCAAATTTATCTGCTGAGTGTTTCGTTAGACTCTATTGCTTGTCCATGCTTCTTCCCGTATCTTATTTATTGCCGAAAGTAAGATATCGCCATCAACTCGCTCCCAACGGGTGTCTGCAAAGCCAGCCCCGTCAAGGGATTTCATCAGCTCTGCCAGAGTGAACTGATAGCAGTCGCCCAGGGTCCCCCCTTCCTTAACCTCGTGCTCGCTGATTATAATGGTTCCACCTGGTCTGAGCACGCGGTGAATCTCCCGTAGCGCGGCGGGCGAGTCTTCGATGTGGTGAAGGGAATAGGAGAGGATAACTAAATCGAACTGACCGTTCGGAAAATTGAGATGGCATACGTCACCTTTGAGACATCGTACCAGATGCCCTACACCTGCCTGGTGAGCTATCCTTTTTGCTTTCCGAAAGCCTGACCGCGAAAGGTCGATACCAATGATTTCACAGTTGGTTTCCTGAGCCAATAACCAGGTCAGCCGGCCGTCTCCGCAGCCGACATCCAGGATAGCCCTGGCATCACCTAACCTTGACACAATCCTGTGGTCAATTTCTGTAACTTTCGTAGTCATGAATCCTACCTGCAATCCAACTCATCGGTTCAAGCTCTAGTTTAACTGAACTGCTTTTAGCGGACAGGCTACCACACATTTTGCACAACCCTGGCACAGGGATGGGTGAGGCAACGGCGCTTCATAAGGCGTCTCCTGCTTAAGCAGCTTGTGGGGACATGTCAGCACTGCTTTACAGATTCCACTATCACAGTACCCAGGGTGACAC
>JAUYDN010000080.1 GCA_030691775.1 Dehalococcoidia bacterium | reverse complement strand
GGCTGACGCCCCTCTCAACTCCCTTGTGCAAGTTGGCAGTCATCTTGCTTTCCCACCCTTTGCAACCATCATTTTCATATTTCGTCCGTGGCACCACACTCCATGTGTAATTGTCAAGTTATTTCGGAGACACTACACTAGGGAGTGAAATTAACAGACAATCTTCATATTTACTTGCTGTTGCGGCTGAGCCTCTCGTAGAAAAGTAATAACTTCCCGCACCGCACCCTGAGATCCTTCGTCGCCCCCGTATCAAGTACGGGGCAGGCCCCGTATCAAGTCTTGTCCCGTACCGCGATACGGAAACGGGGCAGGCTCTTCGGGTGTGTTGGCGGGACGGACTCCTCCAGGATGACAAGTTACCGGTCGATAAACACCCATTCGCGCGTCAGGAAATTTGGCGATTGCGCATGGTCGACGAATTTCTTTTCATCCTCGAAGAGCACCTGGCCTGCCTTGATACGCTCCGGGTCGGGGTTAACCGGCAACCGCTCCTCGATGCTGTCCCACCATAGCTCTGCCACGCCGTCAAAAGCCGGCGGACGGTTCTGCGGCGCGCGCATCCTCTCATTGATTTCGTCGTATTTAGTGTGGCTCTGCACATAGCGCCGGATACTCAGTACCCCGGCAAAGCTCTTCACCAGCGGCGCGTGGTTGTTGCGCCAGTAGCTTTGCATCTGACTACGGTCCTGTCCCGGCAAACCCCTGCCGCAGTAGACTATCTTGACACGCTTATCTGGTTTCGCCGATTCACCGGCGTTAGGAATATCGGTGATGACCGGGTATTCTTCCGCCAGCCAGAGCGGGGAGCGGGGCAGGTCGATGAACTTCATCTCGTCTGTTTGCAGTAATGTGCCCGCCTGCTGACGCTCAGGTGTCCGGTTCTGCGGCGTAAATTCCTCGGCACTATCCCACCACAACTCCGCCACGCCATCGAACGGCTCCGGTCTCCCGAGTGCAACCCTCTGCGCCTCCTGTCGCTCATCCCAGATGGTATGACTCTGCACGTAACGGCGGATTTTGTTTACGTCCTTTACACTGACGACCAGCGGACCGTGGTGCTCCCGCCAGTAGCGCTGGAACTCCTCACGCGATAGATGCGGTAAACGGCGCAGGCAATAAATAAGCTTGACCATTTTTAACCCCCTGTGTGGATTTGTTACTCTACCGGGATAAGTATACCTTTATGGGCTTTTGCCGGGTCTTTCACGCCGGTCAGGGTCATGGCTTTCTTCAATTCTTCGGTAATCAACTCCACGAGCGAACGCACACCTTCCTCGCCGCCTGCCGCGAGAGCCAATAAGATAGGCCTGCCCAACCCTACCGCCTGCGCCCCCAAAGCCAGCGCTTTGAGCACGTCCGTACCGTGACGGAAACCCCCATCGGCAATGATGGGAATCCGGTCGCCAATGACCGATTTTATCTCATCCATCATCTCCAGCGGGTGCGGTAGTGTATCGATAGTGTGCCCGCCGTGGTTGGAAACGAAAATGACATCCGCCCCTGCCTCAAGCGCTTTCTCCGCATCCCAGGCGCTGAGGATACCTTTCAGGACGAACGGACGTTTCACTCTCGCTTTTATTTCCTTTAGTTCTTCCACCGATACCGGCGAACAACCCATTCCTCTCCGTGTACCCATGCTGGCATCCACCTCGATGCCGAACCACGTCACCCCGGCTTCTTCCACCCTGGCAATATGACGCATCAGCCGTTCACGGTCTGCAAGCGGTTTTAACGTCTGCAACACGGGCACGCCAGTCTCCACAATCTCTTTAAGATTGGGCGGGATAGGACCTCCCAATGACATCATCGAGCCGGTGGATTTCAAAGCCCGGGCTACTTTTATCAGACCATCTTCTGTGATGAGACGAATGGGATGAGTAATGGGAGACATCATTACCGGCGCGCTCAGTTCTACATTGAGTAGTTTTGTGCGCGTCGAGGCAATTTCCGCCCCGATAACCTTCTGGCGTAAAAGGTATTTCTGGAATATTTCCTGGTTACGTTTCAGCACGTACTCTCGCTCGACACCTTCCATATCGTAATCCAGTCCCAGTTCCGACATGGCGCGAGCCCCCTTCCGGTATAGCTCTGCCAGACCCATTTTATGCTGGGAGAGGTAGTCCCTGGATACGTCCTGCTGGGTCATTTTATCGTCCTCCCACCGGTGGTCTTTGGTATTTTGGCTTCTTCATTGTCCTCGAAAATAGCCGCCACCCGCGCCCAGCCGCCGCTTGCATTCCTCACCTTGATCGGGAAACAGGCAATCTTGAACCCGTATGGCTGTGGCAGTTGGTCCAGGTTCGCCAGCTTCTCAATCTGGCAGTACTCCTTTTCGATGCCGGCATAATGGGCACACCAGATAATACTCTTGTCCTTCGTCTTCTGAAACTCCTCCTTGATTGCCCAGAACGGTCGGTCCAGTCCCCAGGCATCCGTGCCGATGACCCTGACCCCCTGCTCGATGAGCCATAGGGTGGACTCGCGTATCATACCCACGCCCGCGCCAAAGTATTTGCTCGTACCCCACAGTTTATCCGCCCCTGTTTGGATACAAACAATGTCACCTTTTTTCAGAGTGTAGCCAATCTTTTTCAGCGCGGCTGTGCAGTCGTCAACCGTGACCCCGCTCCCCTGCAGTTTGTGGCGCATATCCAGCACCACGCCATCGGCAAAGAACCATTCGATAGGTAACTCATCGATGGACCGGGCTTTCTTCCCTTCGGACTCCGGAAAATAATGCCACGGGGCGTCGACGTGTGTTCCGTCGTGGGTTGAAAGGGTTACCTTTTCCACAGACCAGCCCATTCCGCGGGGCAGGTCTTCGGCATTGCAGGCGAAGAAGGGCAACATCGCTTTCCCACCCTCTTCATGGCTATGGTACTCAATTTCCACTGCCATCGGCTGGCCGCGGTTGGGCTCCATCGTCAGGCTCAGGTCGAATATCTTCACGTTGTTCCTCCGTATGCTTTTCTGAATGAGTAACGGTATTCTAACATTCCATTGTACTGGCGGTAAAGCACCATTGACAGCCAATCGTATGCCTGTTTATAGTAAGCTAATACCACCGGTATAGAGTAAAAATGCCAGGTATAGGTAATCCGATACCAGTTGAAATAAAACGCTGTAAAAAATGCCAGTGGCGCGTCTATCTGGCGTCGTATCACCCTGAAACGAAAGATAAACAGGAGTCATGGTATTGCGTTAACAGCACCGTGACCGGAGTGGTGGAGAACTGCCCCGATTTCTCCGAGCCTCCGATACTTGAAGAGGAAGAACAGGTATAGCAACGACTGGCAGTAAAGCAGGGATTTTAGATATTAGTCATTTGATACTATCTAAAAAATAGGAGAGGAGCCAATCAATAACGCCCCTGTCATTACCCCGAAAATACCGTTTATTGTCATTCTGGAGGAGTCCCGATAATTCCTTTATTCCTTATCAGGACGACAGCTTGCCCTGAGCGAAGCCGAAGGGAAGAATCTGGAGGAGGGGAGTTGAATCATGGGGTCGCCTACCCCTCCCTGAGATTCTTCGCTGAGTTTACCCTGAGCGATTATGAAGGGCTCCAGAATGACAACCCCGATTTTCCTATTTCGTGGTGTCGCTGGCAAGCGACATGGAGGATTCCAGCCCCGTATCAGAGTACGGGGTAAACTCCGGCTGGAATCCAGTAAACTGGTTCCTGTACAGTATCATTCATGCCAGTTTATACGCAACGACTCACCCCTCATTGGCAAGCTCAGGGCAGGCTTCTTCCCCTCTCGTTGAGAGGGGAAGAAAAACTCCGAGGGTACTGTCATCTAACCTTTGCATTTTTATCATTCGCGGATGACGCCGCGGGCCATCGGTAAGTGATTGTAGCCTGGTAATTGTGATTCGGGGTTTCTGGTACGATTAGTGAACCGGCTTCACTCAGAAAAATTTGAAAGGGAGATTCAAATGGTTGAAAAAGAAATCAAACAGGTAGCAGTTATCGGGGCGGGATTGATGGGCGCCGGAGTCGCCGCCGAGTTTGCCCGGTTCGGTTACAGCGTGACCATGTATAACACCCGTAAGGAGACCAGCCGTCGTGCCCTGGAACAGGCTGAAGAAGCACTCGACCTGATGGCGGAAACGAAACTCATCACCAGCCGTCAGGCGGACGCCGCATATAAACGACTACACCCCACCACCAACCTCGAGGAAGCGGCTAAAGGCGCAGACTTTGTTCACGAGTCCGTTCTGGAACTGCTGACACTGAAACAGGATGTCTTCAGCAAGCTGGATAAAATCTGTCCGCCCCCCACCATCCTCGCCACCAATACCTCCGGCTTGCGTGTCACCGATATCGCTTCTGCCACTAAACACCCGGAACGGGTCATCGCCACGCACTATTTCCAGCCACCCCAGTTCGTCCCACTGGTGGAAGTGGTTCCCACGCAAAAAACTGCCCCGGAAGTCACTGCAAGGACGGTCAAGCTCCTCCGCGGCTTGAGGAAGAAAGTAGTCTTGATTCCCAAAGAAGTGCCCGCCTTCATCGGCAACCGCATCCAGGGAGCTATCGGGCGCGAAATACAATCGCTGGTTGATAACGGCGTCGCCACGCCGGAGATGATTGACGATGTCATCCAGTTCGGCTTTGGGCGGCGCATGGCATACACCGGCTATTTCCGGCGGCTCGACCTCATCGGGCTGGACTTTTTGTACAATGCGTCGAAAGGCCATGGCATCGAGCCCTGGAAACCAATCACCGAGCACGTCGAGCGTGGCGAATTGGGTATGGAGACCGGCAGAGGCTTTTACGAATGGCCCGGTGATACCGCCAAACAGCTTCACCGCCGCCAGAACACCGAGCTTATCCGCCTGCTGAAACAGGATATGGAAGCCGGGGAGATTTAGTGCCAGTATACAGTATTTAGTTTTCAGTAACTAATACTAACGCGTTAAATAATGATGCATCATTTGTCTTTGCGAGGAGCGGAGCGACGCGGCAATCTCACGCTTAATGTAACCCTTTTTTTAACCAGAGATTGCTTCGCCTGGGTTTACCCTGAACGAAGTTGAAGGGCTCGCAAAGACAGGCTGTTTTGAACAATGACTCAACATTTATTCTGACGCTTGTATTAGCCGTCAGCTATCAGCCACGAACTAAAAACTGATTACTGATTACTTTTTTCTCTCTCCCATTTCACTACAATAGCCTTCTGCCCAATGGTTCCAGCCAGCGCATAAATACGGGTGAAAGCAAAACAAAGCTCGTCAGGTGTGCCGCCAGGTATAAATAAGAGATAGAGATTACCGGCAAACGGAGGAGGATACTCTTAGCCCGGTCCTGCCACAGACTGAAAAGTTCGGAAAGCACCATCCCCAGAGCGATGCAAATTGAGCCAACCACCGGGTAAAAATAATAAAGGTAGGTGACCCGGTTAGTCAGCATCACCAGCGGTATCCAGACGAGATAGGTTACCATAAACCACAGTACCGCAAACAACGTTGCGCCGTTCGCAAATGCTGTCTTAACTGCCATGTAGCCGAGGGCGGGCAGGACTAAAGCCCAAAGGGTGGGACTGATGACCGCCAGGTAGTCCGGGTCATAATAATAAGGGTGGGCTTTTAGCTTGATGAGCCAGTCCCAGGGCCGCATCTTGGAAGGATGGTCCGAGTAAACCCACGTAACGCTCCGTGTTAAAGCGAGCATATTATCCATGCGGGTCAGCGGGTTGGAAAACTCCCGCGTGATAATAAAATCGAAGAAGGTTAGCAAAACAAAAAATAGCGGTATTGCCATGGCGAAATATGACATGAAAAGTACCGGGCGGTCACGCCTGACGATTAGCCAGTGCAGTCCGATTACCGGGAAGGTAAAAGCGCCGCTCAACTTGGTAAGTGTGGCCAGGACTCCAGCCACAATAGCGACCATGTAGTTGCCACGCAGGTAGAGCCAGAAAGCCAGGAACATAAAAAGGACGGAGAAGACATCCTGCATCGCCACGCTCGACTGCACGAAGGTGAGGGTCTCAAAAGCCATCAGGAAGCTGGCAAGAAACGAAGCCCGACGGGATAAAGCAAGGCGCCGGCAAATAAGGTAAAACAGGAAGATATTAGCGCCACCGGCAATGACGATATTGAATCTCCATCCGAGCGGGTTATCCCCGAAGACATACATACTACCCGCAATCAGCAGCTGGCTGAGCGGAGGGTGCTCACTGCGTATTTGCGGTGTGCCTTCAACCAGGCTACGGGCGTCTCTAACGTAATACGTCTCGTCAAAAATCAGCTCGCGTGGGGACATGATGATGGAAAAATGCAGAATCAAAACAACGAGGGTAAGAATGGAAATCCAGAAATACTCTTTTTTAACGAGATTGAATAATATCTCTCTTATCGCCATGTCCACAACACGTTCGCCAGGTAGTTCCAGAATGTCGCCGCGGCGATGCCGAACAGGTTCGATATTATGTAATGTAGCCCGGCGAAACTTGTAAGCAACCAGAGTATTGCGAGGTTCAGCCCTACGCCAACCAGGCTCACCGCATTGAACTTCAGCATCCTCTTAAAGAAGTCCTTTTGCCCCCGGGAATGCCGGTCACGGAAAGTCAGAAAGTCGTTGAAGATGTAATTGGATAATACGGATGTCTCGATGGCGATGGCAGAGGAAAACAGGTAAAAAAGCCCGGCGTATTCGGTGAGCACCCACAGTAGACCCACGTTGACCAGCACCCCGCTCCCACCTACCAGGCAGAACTTGAGAAACCTGCCCAGCTCACGCCGTCGGTCCATCAGGCTGTAAACATGTCTTAAATAATCTAACTGCGTTTTGACCCCCAGCTTGCTCTCGCCTTTCGCCCGGGTGCGGAACTGGTAAGGCACTTCCACCAGTTGCCGATACCTCCCCTTGACCAGGATTTCCAGGAGTATTTTGTAGCCGGTTGGAGTCAATGCCACACCCTCCACCACTGTTTTTCTAAACATGAAAAAACCGGACATCGGGTCGTGCACATTTCTGGTCTGCGGCAGAAAAAGGTGAGCAATGAAAACAGCGCCTTTGGAAATAACCCTGCGCACGAGTCCCCACCCCTCACAACCACCACCTTTGACATACCGGCTGGCGACTGCCACTTCAGCGCCTTTTTGTATTGCTTGATATAACGCGGGAAGGACACCGGGCGGATGTTGCAGGTCGGCGTCCATCACTCCGACGATGTTACCTCCGGCAAAACCGATGCCATCGACGACCGCAGAAGCCAGCCCCCGCTTGTCCCTCCTCACCACCACCCGCACCGGGAAACGACCTGCCAGCCCGCGAATGGTATCCGCGGTGCCGTCTTTGCTATCGTCATCGATAAACACGGCTTCATAATCCACACCGGAGAGCGCCTGTTGGATAGCCTCCACAAGCGGGATGATATTCTCCCGCTCATTGAAAACAGGTATTACCAGGGAAAGGGATTCGGTCAAAATCTTCACTCTCCAATCGCTTTAACCATTCTAGCACTCTGCAGATGCAAATTGAACTCCGTTAAGACAATCCCACGCGACAGTCTTTTGAATCTGAAGTAACTTATTATGGCTGGAAGAATGATGCAAAAACAAATGACCTGGTTAAGCTAATACAATGTCTAACACCGGTCATACACGGCTTCACAACGTGTGTCCCTGGAAAACACATAAAAACGCCAACAGGTCTCCATAATTCCTCCACAATCACTCTTTATTATGAGAATAGAAGGTAAAAACAAAACGCTTTTAAGAAAGGAGAATAAAGATGTCGAAGAGAGTTAAAGTGATTGTTGTTATTATCGGAGTGGCTGGACTCGTGGCGCTATCAATCGCCGGGATAGCCTCTGCCGCCGGTCCCGTAAACCCACCCGTTACCACACCTTATGGAGGCGCAGGTTGCGGTGGGGTTGATATACTGACGGTCAGCCAGCTACTCGGTCTTACCCCGGAACAGCTCCAGGCGGAACTGCAAACCGGCAAGAGCCTGCTGGAGATAGCGACGGCTAAAGGCGTCACCGAGCAACAGCTGGTAGATGCCATCCTGATTCCGCACAAGACCGCAATGCAGGCGCAGGTTACTGCTGGCACCATTACCCAGGCACAGGCAGACCTGATGCTCCAGCAAATGGAGACCTACGTCCGCAACGCCATCAAACAGACGAATACAGGGCTTTCTGGTACCGGTTCGCACTGTGGCAACGGTATCGGTACGGGCACCGGTATGATGGGTGGCGCCGGTATGATGGGTGGCGGCGGCATGATGGGTAACTGGAACGGTCAGGGTTACCGCGGCGGCGGCATGATGGGCGGCAACCGTGGCATGATGGGACGGGGCACTGGCTTCAGTTACTAATTCCACGGGAAGTGAACACTCAACGAGGCAGGCGGGGCACCATCTCCGCCTGCCTCACTTGTTTGCCACACGATTCCGGCTAGAGTAAGATTAATTTGGAAAAACTTATCGGAGAAAGTGGTTTGTCGGCAAAAACGATACTGGTAGTCGATGACGAAAAGAGAATCGTCGAAATCGTGCAGGCTTACCTGGAAAAAGAAGGCTATAAGGTCATTACCGCACACGACGGTGAGAAAACCCTCGAGCTTGCCCGCAAAGAGGCGCCCGACCTTATTGTCCTCGACCTGATGTTGCCGGGAATAAGCGGCTGGGACATCTGCCGCATCCTGCGCAAGGAAATCGACACACCCATCATCATGCTCACCGCCCGTGACGATACCACCGATAAAATCATCGGGCTGGAGCTGGGGGCGGACGACTACATGACCAAGCCCTTCGACCCTAAAGAGCTCGTATCGCGGGTGCGGGCGGTACTCCGGCGGTACGAAGGAAGCAAAGTGACACCGCGCATCCTGGAAGCCGGCGACCTGCGGATTGACGTGGAGCGTCGTACCGTGCGGCGTGCCGCGAAGAACATCGAACTGACCTCTACCGAGTTTGACCTGTTACGCGCGCTCGCGGAAAGCCCCGGCAGGGTATTCACCCGGATGCAGTTACTGGACATGATACAGGGTGAAGCATACGAAGGCTACGAACGTACCATCGATTCCCATATCAAAAACCTGCGGAAGAAAATCGAACCCGACCCGGACCATCCGCGGTACATCCTGACCGTTTACGGGACCGGTTACAAGCTGGAGGCGCCGGATGCGTAGCCTGACATACAAACTGGGCGTCACACTACTCCTGATTGTCGTTCTTTCCGTGGGGCTAACGGTGGTACTCGTCAACATCAATACCGCCCGCGAGTTCCAGCAGTTCCTCGTCGGTGGCAACATGATGTACACCGGCAGTGTAGCCACCAGCCTGGGACAGTTCTATGCGCAGAAACAAAACTGGACGGGTGTGCAGGACTATCTCTCTCAGCTACCGGTATTGGACGGAGACCGTGTAGTGGTGACCAACGCTTCCGGGACCGTGGTCGGTGATTCGGCACGGGAGTGGGTGGGCAGGTCGGCACGACAGCTCGGGCTCAGCGGTGGCTCATCCATCGTAGCATCGGGAAAACAGGTGGGTGAGCTTTACATTTTTTCCTCCATGATGGGAATGATGGGCAGAGGGATGATGGGTGGGAGCGGCATGTTGGCTCCCGCACTGGACACAGCCAGCCGGAATTTCCTGGATGATGTAAACCGCTCGCTGTGGATTACTGGTATAATCGCGGCGGCGGTGGCGCTGGTGGCCGGTTTCCTGCTGACAAGGCAGATTATCCATCCGGTCCGGGCTTTGATAGACGGAGCGGTCCAGATAGCCCGGGGAAACCTCGGCTACCGGGTTAAGATAAAAGCCAGGGACGAAATCGGTGAGCTGGCGCAGTCTTTCAACGCGATGGCGGATAGCCTGGACAGGAGCGAGCAAGCCCGGCGGCGGTTAATTGCCGATGTCGCTCACGAGCTACGCACACCTCTCACGATTATCGAGGGCACGGTAGACGGAATTATAGACGGCGTATTCAAACCCGAACCGGAAAGGCTCGGCACTATCAAAGAACAGACGGCACACCTCACCCGGCTCGTCAGTGACCTGCGCGACCTCTCACTCGCCGAATCGGGTCAGCTCAAGCTGGAACTCACCTCCACCGACCTCGCGGACCTGGTACGCCGCAAAGTGACACAGTTCGAGGTGAAAGCCCGGGAAAAGGACATCTCGATGAGGCTGGATACTCCTGCCGATATACCCCGTGTCACCATCGACCCCACTCGTATCGAGCAGGTGCTGGCTAATTTACTCACGAATGCGCTCCGCCACACGCCGGCGGGGGGTAGTATCTCCACCGCGTTGCGTCCGGCGACAGTACCTGAACGTGGTGTTTCAAAAGCATCGCTTGTCATATCTATTGCGGATACCGGAGAAGGCATCGCCCCGGAAAATCTAGCATATATATTCGAGCGATTCTACCGGGTGGAGTCATCACGCGCCCGGAGCGAAGGCGGCGCTGGTTTAGGGCTGGCAATCGTCAAGCAAATGGTAGAAGCGCATCACGGCAAAGTCTGGGTGGAAAGCGAACCCGGTAAAGGGGCGACCTTTTACGTGGCTCTTCCTCTCTCACGAGACTGAAACTCCTCTCCCCATTGCCGGAGTACTCCCATCACCTGTTTCCCAGCATAACGACTGCCGAAAGCCAAGTCTGTTTTTCCAGGTACTAATTTTTCTGTAGCTAGGTAGTATATTTTGCATTATTAGGGTGTTTATTGTATACTTTATAAGCACTTCCATCACCTGTTCCACCGGTTGCCGCCTGCATTGTCTCCGGTAGCCTGAGTCCTCCACCATCCTGTCGTTACAGACACCGGGAGAAAAACCAGGAGGTGGGTATGAAATGAGCAAATTCCGCGGCGATTGCCAATCCCTTTCATGGAGACCCTATACGTATTCCTGCCTATTTATTGGGTTCACGGGTCAAAGTATTTACCGATTTTCCCGGAGCGCAAATCTATTCATTCGCCGATTACAAACCATTCATAGTGACGCATAATTCAAGTAGAGAACGGTAACGGAGGTTGTTAAATAAGTTCGGGGAGGAGAGATTGGTATGAAAAAATACAGTGGCGGTAATCCTGTACCGAAAGGCGTTTACTTGAACCTGGGAAGTGGTGAGTTCTATCACGCTCATAATGGCGCATGCCAGTTACCTGGAGACAGTGAGGAACGATTCATCAGGGTGCCAGGTTCTCTCCCCGTGATAACCGCACCGATATTCGGGCTGGGGTTCGTTATCTTACTGCCTCTCCTGGGGGTCTTGAGTTTCATTGGATACTTAGCCTATAAAGCGCATATCATTTCCGCAGAGGCTGGCATGCGAATACTACGCCCGGTGCTTAACGATAAGAAGTAGGGGGTTTGTTGTTTTTGTTTCTTCCTTTTTGTCTTGACCTCCTGTTGTCGTTCCCCCTTACTGACAGGACATTAGCGCCAACACCACAACTATGAGTAGACTGAGCACTAACCAATGCTTTTTGGGGTTCACTAACTACCTCCATTTTTTATTTGGTTTGTGCTTTCGTTATTTTCGACCTCCAATCGCTTTAGCATGTACTCTAGCGGCTTTTTTGCCTACTCCCGCGTACCGCCCCAGTCCACCCCTCAACCGCGGGTCGAGCAAATCACGCAGTGCATCACCGAGCATATTGATACCATAAACAACGATACTTAAGGCAATACCCGGGAAGATTGCCATCCACGTTGCCTGGAGCATATAGCGGCGGCCTTCCCCGCTGAGCATCCCGCCCCAGCTTGGAGTGGGGGGTGGAATGCCGAAACCGAGGAAACTAATGCTGGCTTCCGCAAGAATGGCTGCGCCCATATTAATGGTGAAAAGGATGATGATTGGCGCCATGACGTTGGGCAGAATGTGGCGGACGAGTGTCTTGGGTGTGGTACAGCCAATTGCCTTTGCCGCCTCCACGTAGACATTGTTTTTAATGGCAATCACGGCGCTACGGACGATTCGCGATGCCCCCACGCCATACAGAATTCCCAACACCACGATAATCTGTACCACTCCCGGACCGACAATCGCCATGATGGTCAGCGTAATGAATAGCGCCGGGAAACACATCCAGGCATCGACGATTCTTTGAATGACAATATCGACACGGCCGCCGGAAAAGCCTGAGATAATACCGATAAGTGTCGCCATGGCCACGCCAATGGTGGAAGCTCCGATGCCGACGTACATCGATATCCGGGCACCGAAAATGATACGGCTGAACAGGTCTCTGCCTATCTGGTCCGTACCCAAGAAATGTCTCGCTGAAGGTGGCTCCAGCCTCCCACCGACATAAATATCGTTATACCCGAAGGGAGCTACCAGCTCGGCGAATATACCGGTCAATAGCAATAACAGGACAATGACACCGCCGACCGTGCCCAGCGGTTTTTGCTTGACCAGCCGGATGAAAAGGTCTATAAGATACGGATACCGCTTCCTTACCTTGGGAGCCATTTTCGGAGCGGCTGTAGAAACTACCTCTGCGCTGTCTGCCATCACTCTTTCTCCCGCCTATCGATAACTTATCCTGGGGTCGAGATACGCATAAACGATATCCACGAGCAGGTTGACCACCAGGACAGCCGTCCCCATGACGACATTGACTCCGGAAATGACCGGGTAATCACGCTGGTTCAGGGCTTCGATCATCAGCCGCCCGATGCCGGGTAGATTGAATATCTGTTCCATGATGACCGAGCCGCCGATTAAGACCGGAATTTGCAGTCCGATGATAGTCACCACCGGAATCATGGCGTTTTTCATGGCGTGCCGCACGACTATCGCCCGCTCCTTCAGTCCTTTTGACCACGCTGTCTTGATATAGTCCTGGCGGAGGACTTCCAGCATCATGGTGCGTGACATACGCATAGTAGTACCGGACATTACCATGCCCATAATCACCGATGGAATAATAAACTGTATGAAATTATCGCCAAAATCTTTCGTAATGGGGGTATACTCCACCGGTGGCGACCATCCCCACCACACCGCGGGGAACACCATCACAATCGTACCCAGCCAGAATCCGGGTACAGCGATGCATAAGATTGCGAAACTCCGCCCGATGTAATCGCCGGAGGTATCCTGCCGGATAGCGGAATAGATACCGATAGGTATGGCGATTAACAGGCTCGTGATAATCGCCATGATGCCCAGTTCAAGAGAGATGGGTATTCTATTTACAATCTCACGCGTTATAGAACGGTCGGTCCACAACGACCGGCCCAGGTCGCCCCGCACCACACCACTGAGCCATCTGGCATACTGAACGTGAACGGGAACATCCAGTCCGAGTACGTGCTTGATGTATTCAGCGACCGTTTTCCCGCCGAGGTCCGATTCCGGTGCCATCTGTGAGGTCATGATATCAATGAGGGAACCAGGCACGAAGCGAACGGTAAGGAAGACAATAATCGTGACCAGCAAAAGGGTGGGAATAATGAGCACGAGTCTTCTCGCGATGTAGGTAGACATATCCCCTCCGGTCTCCTGGAAGTGTTCTGGAGATATAAAAAACTGCCGCTTACAATCCCTTTGAGTCAAAAACCCCGGTAAGCCGCGTTACCCGGTTACCACCCTGACCCTGAACCGCCACCCCGCACGAATAAGCTAGCAGTTGCGTTTATACGAATTTCGGATATGACTATACAATGAACCTTTTAATAAGTCAAGAGGCTAAAGGTTAAAATTTTTCATATAGGACAGAAAAATATAAAATGCAATACATAAACCTGGGAATCAGCGCGGTCGTTAGCTTATGTTTTCTGCAGGTCGTCCCATTCTTCTGCGGATAAAGTTCGCTTTACGATTTGCTCGACCTCGTGTAATAACACCCGCAGTTGGGGGATTGAAAACTCACGATTGGAAGGGACTGCTAAGCGATATTGCTGGTAAACCAAGAATTGGTGGCGAGCACCAGAGTAAGGACCTTCGAAACCAATTTTACGCAGTCGGCGTATGAATTCACGTCTCTTACATGGCTTCCACGGGCTCACTCTTCGGTTCCTTGTTCAGGTCAATACTGTCAATTACGGGGAGAGAGTGACCCAACTTTAATCCGACCAGTATCCATTCCTCAAGTGTAGAGCGTAGTTCGTTTTCACACTCGGTCAAGGTTTTGCCAAATGCTACTACACCTGGACAGTTCGGGATTCTTCCGGCAAAAGTGCCATCCTCGATTTTGTCATAAACTGCCTGAGATAACGCCCGGGTTACGTAATCTGTCAGTACGAACCGTACCACCATGGTGACTTATCCTCCCCATGCGTGCCCCAATTATAGCACAAAAAACGGCTGATGTTTCACTCTCTCTGTTTCGCTCTTCTTGACAAACATAAATCAACCAGCTACATTGGTTTCAAGATTGGAGAAAAAGAACCAGTGTCCTGCTATTTCAGACATCTCAAAGAAGTTTTTACGGAAGCCGGAATTACTGTTACAGCAAAGAATAGAAATGAAATCGACCGGTTTTTTCACCGCCTCACCGGTGTTGAGCATAACGAATGTCCTGCTACCTGGAAAAAACTCAAGCAAGAGTGTTTGACGGACACCCAAAAGCACGAGGAACTGATTTCCCGGTTAAAGCGAACTTTGATAAAGGACTGAATGAGGAAAGGAGTCTGAAATGGCAGTGAAAAAAGCCACTACCGCCCGGAAAACCCCGGTCAAGAAAATCGCCAGAAAGGTAGCCGCCAAACCGTTCACCAAGGGTGAAGGTTACGTGTGTGAAGTTTGCGGACTATCCGTGGTAATTGACGAGGAATGCGGTTGCGTGGGCGCCTGCGAAATCATTTGCTGTGAACAACCTATGAAGCCCAGGAAAGCCGCAAAAAAAGCAAAAACCGCAGCATAGATGGTAACCTGTTAATGCTTCAGGTCGTAAGCAAAATATGGCTCACCGTCTCCTGCCGCTGGTGGCGAGTTTATTATTCGTTTTACCCGGCTGTAATTTCAAGCCGCCGCAGGAATGCCCGTTCACCGGCACGGCGGATACGGTAGCGTTCAGCCAGCAGTTCGAGAGCATGGTGCTGGTCGTCGAGGGAACCTCGTCACCACCGCCTGTGGAAGACGAGTTCCTGCAGTTCCAGCGTGACAATAAGCTTGAGCTCATCGTGGTGAGTAAGTCAGCCGGACAAATCCAGGTGTGCGTCGGCGAGGCAAAGGGTGGAGGCCAGATTGCATACAGTCAGACCCACTCTGTCACTGTGGGTGAAAACAGAATCACGCTTGGGACATTTAAACCCAATCCCTACGTGGTACGCATCGCTTACAACAGCATCCTTGTCCAGAACATCCGGTTCCGGGTAAACTAAATCAAAACCCCGGCCCATCCTATTGCCCGGGAGAGACCGGGAAGAAGACCTAATAAAAGAGTTCCTGCGCTAATTCGTTCGTGATGCCTGGACTTCCTCCTGGGTCATCTCGTTCCACTTGCCATCCAGAATCGCTTCTGTAACGTTACCATTCTCAATTGTAACGAGCGCCTGGTGATGGGTAATTACCTGCGCCAGCATCCGTCCCGTCCTATCGCCATAACCTGCCTGCCGGCTGTCAAACTCGAAGATGAACTGCCAGGTATTATCCCGCACCATCGTCTTCGTCATCAAGGTAAAGCTTTCCTTAATGCCATCGAAAGCAAATGTCGGGCTGTTCTTTAAAAAGTCTTCGGCGATTTTTTGACTGTTTTCCACGGTTATCTTTGCAGTTTTTGCGCTTTTCGGTGGTTTGACGGTGAGCTTAATCACCGGCTTTACCTGTATTTTACCCTGCCCCGTTACATTAACCATTTTTTCCGCGTCAAAGTCAAGTGTGACAGCAGTGGTCTCCCCGGCGACAATTTCAAACGGATGAACGAGCTTGAGCGCCCCGCCGGGTATGACGGCTGGTTCAGCCGCCTTGTCTTTGAGGGTAACCTCCGCTTTTTCCACTGTCAGTCTCACCTGGGTATATTTTCCGGCGGATACCTGTGCCGTTGTTAGCAACTGCTCTATACCCTTGATTTTAAGCAGGTCGAAGGTTTTGGCCGTGTCGGGAACAGCTATTTCCAGCCACTCGCCTTCTTCCGCACCGGCCTGGTCGCCTTCCAGGGGGGACTTATGGACGGCAAGTTTTGTCAGAGTGAGCATGATACTCATCACTTCGGCTTTTGGCGGGGCATCGGTGACATTTATTATGAGCGTGCCGTTAGCGACTGGTTGGCTGGCGCCACCCCCTCCCTGGCAACCAACGCCAACCAGCACTATGACCAAGACCACCACGAAGGTAATCACTTTCAAGCACAGTCGCCTCATATTCAAACCTCCCGTTACAGATGTTTTTCATTCACTAATCAGTTTAACGCAAATCACCCGCTTAAGTTAGCCCCAAAGAGACACTACTTTCGTACTATGCACGATTTAATAGAGTGATGTCTCATAACTAAACTAATACTAACATCAGAATAAATGTTGAGACATCGCTCAAAACAGCCTGTCTTTGACATCGCTCAGTCTGTCTTTGCGAGCGAAGCGAAGCAATCTCTGGATAAAAAAAGGGGGTTTATTGAGCGTTAGATTGCCACAGCCTGCCCCGTTCCCGTATCGCGGTACGGGACAAGACTTGATACGGGGTCATCCCGATTTTATCGGGACTCCTCGCAAAGACAAATGATTCATCATTATTTAACGCGTTAGTATTAATAGCGCTGGCAGTTATAATTGGCAAAGCGCAGTGTGAGTTCGCTCTTCATAAGTCCTGGTGTGCAATCATCTGAGGCTGACAGGCGTAGACGCCTGTCCCACCAATGACCTGAGAACAGATGGCAGGCAGGGTTTACCCTGAAGGTTCATCCCGAAGGAACGCCTACCCCACCGAATTAGTCTCTATAGTTAGTGGAGTGTCTCAATAACAGCTTTACAATTCTGAATAAAAGATGCCAGTTCTTACACAGCGCCTCATCCCCCCGCATCAAGTGCGGGGCAGGCTCTTGCCCCTTCTCCGCAGAGAAGGGGCAGAACTATTTTGAGAG
>JAUYDN010000030.1 GCA_030691775.1 Dehalococcoidia bacterium | reverse complement strand
CCAGGTACACGATGCCTTCAGCGCCGGCGAGGTCTTTGCCTATGAAGACCTCGGTTTCTGCAAGCCCGGTGAGGGCGGAAGGTTCGTCTGGGAAGGCAAAGCGGATATCAACGGCAAGGTGCCGGTCAATACCGATGGCGGGCTGGAAAGCCGCGGTCATCCGCAGGGGGCCACCGGTATTGCCATGCTCATCGAGATTGTGCACCAGCTACGTGGTGAAGCCGGTCCGCGGCAGGTACCCGGCAACCCGAAAGTCGGCTTACAGCACAATGTCGGCGTGGGTGGGTGTAATATCTTTATTTTCAAGAAATAACCAGCTGTATTGTTCCGGATTTGAAGAGGGGGTGTTACAACCCCCTCTTTTTTTGCCTTCTATGCTAGTGGAGTGTCTCAATAACAGCTTTACAATTCTGAATAAAGATGCCAGTTCTTACACAGCGCCTCATCCCCCCGCATCAAGTGCGGGGCAGGCTCTTGCCCCTTCTCCGCAGAGAAGGGGCAGAACTATTTTGAGAGGGGCTGACGCCCCTCTCAACTCCCTTGTGCAAGTTGGCAGTCACCTTGCTTTCCCACCCTTTGCAACCATCATTTTCATATTTCGCCCGTGGCACCACACTCCAAGTGTAAATGTCAAGTTATTTCGGAGACACTACACTAGGATTTACCGCTACTTTTTCTCACCGCCTGCATTAACCGCCATTTCCGCCCTTCCAGCTCGTGGTGGGTCTCGGCGGCGAGTAGCTCCCCGGCGGCTTTTTGTGGAGAAAGTCCTTCGTACAGTACCCGGTACATCTTATCCGTGATGGGCATACCCACCCCCAGCTTTTGCGCCAGCCGGTAGGCGGCTACCGTCGTCCCCACCCCCTCCGCCACGTTGTCCATCTCGTCCGTGATTTCTTCCAGTTTACGTCCCTTAGCCAGCTCCATACCCACGTGATGGTTGCGGCTTAAAGGACTGGCACAGGTGGCAATCAGGTCGCCCAACCCCGCCAGCCCGGAGAAGGTGAGCGGGTTCGCCCCCAGTGCCACGCCCAGAGCCGTGATTTCCGCCCACCCCCGCGTCATTAGCGCCGCCTTGGCGTTATCGCCATAGCCCAGTCCATCCGCCACACCCGCCGCCAGCGCAGTGATGTTCTTTAATGCCCCACCTAGCTCCACCCCCACCACATCCGTGTTCGTATAGACACAAAGTTGCCTGGTATTGAGCAACCGCTGGGCGGCGCGGGCTGTATCGAGGTCTTCATTAGCGATTACGGTCGCCGCCGGGTGTTCTCCCAGGATTTCCCTTGCCAGGTTTGGTCCGGAAAGCACGCAAACATTACCGCGACATTCGGGGGCAAGCTCTTCGGCAATGACCTGTGTCATCCGTTTGCCAGTCTCGATTTCCAGTCCTTTAGAAGCGCTGATCACGAGCATTTTCCCCGTGATACCATGCCGTACCTGCCGGATATTGCGCCGCATTGTCTGTGCAGGCACCACCAGGACGACAGCCCTCACGCCATCGAGTGCTTTTTCCGGGGATGCGGTAAAAGAAAGGCGGGTGGGGAACTTACCGGAAGGAAGGGGAAGATTGTACAGTTTATTGGAGCGGAGGTCTTCCGCTTCTTCATCGGTACGCGCAAGCAGACGGACGTAATGGCCCCTTTGCGCCCAGATAACCCCGAGAGTGGTCCCCCAGGTCGTTGCGCCGATGACGGCGATTTTGGGCACCGGAGCTACTCCTGCACGGGAACAGGAACCGCCCGGTCAACCTTCTGCCCCAGCTTGAGTTCCTTGCCGGCGAGAAGACGCTGGATGTTGCCCCGGTGCGTGTAAATTATCATGCCGGTGCCGACGAGCGCATAAACGAGGTATTCGATGGGAAGTCCGCTGAAAATCGTGAGGGGAACGACAACCGCATACGTACCGACAACCCCGGCGATCGACCCGAGTGACATAAACAATGTTGATGCCGCGCCCAAAACAAGCACCTCGCCGCCGAGCAGGGCGACCATAGGGAAGAGGGCAAACCAACCGCCGAAAAAGGTCGCCACGCCGCTACCGCCGCGGAAACCGAGGAAAATGGACCAGTTATGTCCGGCGACTGCGGCCAGTCCGGCGAGTACCTGGGCAAGCAGAGGACCAAAACCGAACCCACCGATTGCCGCGTAGGTCTTGCCGATAATCAAGCCGGCGAGCAGTACCGCCGCCGAGCCTTTGAGAACATCCAGCAAGCCAGAGATGATGGCTGCCTTTTTACCCGCACTCCGCAGGACATTGGTGGCGCCTACCTTGCCACTACCCCACTCGCGCACATCAACCTTTGCCATTTTCTTGGCGAGTATCAATCCCCAGGGAATACTGCCCAGTAAATATGCCACGGTCATCGAAGCCATGTACCTGGCAATCATCGTCGCAATCATTTTCCACCTCCGATGGTGAACTCGAGACGGATGGGCGTGCCTGCAAAACCAAACGCCTGTCTCAACTGGTTCTCCAGGTAACGCCGATAGGAGAAGTGCATCAGCTTGGCATCATTCACCCTGAAGGTGAACGCAGGCGGACTGATGCCTGTTTGTGTACCTCCCTTAATAACCAGCTCCCGTCTCCCTCTTCGCGGCGGGGGATGAGCCGCCAGCGCCTGTTGCACTACACTGCGCACTTCGGCGTCCGCAAGACGCTTTATCCGCTCCGCGTAAACCTTTTCTGAAACTGGCAATATGTCTTCTATCCCTTGCCCCGTTTTCGCCGAGACAAACATAACCGGCGCGTAAACCACGAATTTCAGATTCGCCCTGAGAGTTTCCTCCCAATGGGCGGTATTTTTATCCGTTACCAGGTCCCATTTGTTGACGACCAGGACGATGCCCTTTTCCGCCTGTTGTATATAGCCGGCGACATGCATATCCTGGGCGGTAACAAGCTCTGTAGCGTCGAGCACCAGCAGAGCGACATCGCACCGGTCGATGGCACGTAAAGCACGGAGTACGCTGTACCGCTCTACCCCCACTTCGACCTGCCCCCGCCGGCGGATTCCAGCAGTGTCAATTAGTACCACACTTTTACCCTGAAAGTCAATAGGGGTATCGATTGCGTCACGGGTTGTGCCCGGCATTTCAGAGACGATGCTCCTTTCCTGACCCAGAAGGGTATTGAGCAACATCGACTTACCGACATTCGGCCGCCCGACAATCGCCACCTTCATCATCTGGGGTTCGGACGGTATGTGTTCAATTGCCGGGAGCATATCCACGATTCTATCCAGCAGTTCGCCGGTGCCGCGGGCATGGTGTGCGCTGATGGGGATGGGGTCGCCCAGTCCCAACTGGTAGAACTCCACCGCTTGCGCCTCCAGTTTATCGTTGTCCGTCTTGTTCACCACCAGGATTACCGGCTTTTCCGTTTTTCTCAGCATATCCGCGATTTCGTAATCAGTGGGCATTATCCCGTCCTTTACATCCGTCACATAAAGAAGCAGGTCGGCTTCCTGGATTGCAGTATTCACCTGAGCCCGGACGCCGCGCTCCAGCTCTGTTTCCGGACCGATTTCCAGCCCGCCCGTATCCACGAGCGTGAACTCCTTGTCCTGCCAGACTGCATCCGCAAAAACGCGGTCACGGGTCGTCCCCGGCATGTCTTCCACAATCGCCACGCGTTTATGCGCCAGGCGGTTGAGCAGTGTTGATTTTCCCACGTTCTGCCGCCCGATAATGGCGACAATTGACTTTCTTGCGTTCACTTCTAGCAGGCACACCTCAGATAGTCACGAACTATAGATAGAGGAGGTATATGAAACGGCTATTCGCCGAGCAATCTCGCCAGGAGAGCTTTTTGCGCGTGCAGGCGGTTCTCCGCCTGGTCAAAGACCACGGAGCGCGGACCATCCAGCAAGCCTTCCGCCACTTCCTCGCCGTGGTGGGCGGGGAGGGGATGCATGACGATGACATCGCGTTTGGCTTTTTTCAGCAGTTCATTGTTCACCTGGTAACCGGCAAAGACACGGCGCCGCACTTCTGCTTGAGCCTCCTGCCCCATGCTCGTCCAGGTGTCCGTATAGACGATGTCGGCATCCTGGACTGCTTCGACGGGTCCGGTGTTACAGACAAGTTCCGCGCCTGTTGTCTTTGCATAGCGGCGTGCTTTTAAGAGGACATCCTTCTGCACCATATAGCCTTTCGGGGAGGCGATGCGGAAATTGATACCGGTCATGGCGCAGGCAAGCATCAGGCTGTGTGCCACGTTATTCCCATCCCCGATAAATGCCAGCGTTAACCCTTTGAGCTTGCCCTTCTTCTCTCTGATGGTCAGCAGGTCGCCGAGCGCCTGGCAGGGGTGCTCGTAATCGGAAAGGGCGTTGATGACAGGGATACCTGAATACTCTGCCAGCTCCTCCAGGTTCTTCTGGGCGAAAGTGCGGCAGGCGATGGCATCCACCATTCTGCCTAGTACCCTTGCCACATCAGCCACGGACTCGCGCTGTCCCAGCCCCACCTCCGCCGGTGAAAGGTAGATGGTTTGCCCACCAAGTTGCCGCATCGCCATTTCAAAACTTACCCTGGTACGCAGGGACGGCTTTTCAAACAGGATTGCCAGCGTTTTGTTCTTGAGCGTGGTCAGCCAGCAGCCTTTGAGCCTGGCGGCGTCATCCAGAAGCGACTCAACCTCATCCGGCGTGAAGTCGGAGATAGAAAGAAGGTGCTTTGTTTTTAGCTTACCCATAGATTCAAGTATAACATAAGGCGAAAGCTTGAGTTTAACCGTAACGGCGACCATGCGATGCTCAGGCTCTCCTTACATCTTGATTTGGCGATATACGCACCGTAACAGATGGCAGAGATTGCCACAGCCTGCCCCGTTCACGGTGAACCCATACTCGATACGGGGGCATCATGACTTCGTCGCCTTTTCCTCGTAATCAATCATGCCCCGTTTGCATCGGTACGCCACGATGTATGTAAATACTCCCAATTTGTCATTCCAGACTTGATCTGGAATCCAGTGTCTTTTTCTCTCTCTGGATACCAGTTCGGAGTTTACCCCGTACTCAGATACGGGGCTGGTATGACAGACGGCAGTGGGGCTATTTTAATAGTAATCTATCATGCGTCTGTGGCGCACCCCGATGTATGAAAATACGGCGTTTTCCACTACGGAGGCAGCCCCTGCACTCGCGCGTAATGCCTTCCACCCCACCCTGAGATCCTTCGTCGTCCCCGTATCAAGTACGGGGCAGGCTCTTCGGGAGGATTGGGAGTACAGACTCCTCAGGATGACAACATGGGGGTATTTTCATAGTAATGGACAAACAGGATAAGATTCTTTACATTTCTCTACCAACCTGCTTTAATGGTGCGGGTCATGGGTAATATTCCCGGGAGCGTGAATATGTCCACAGAAAAATACACCATCAAGGGCGGGCAACTGGTCGAGAAGGTGAAACAGCTCATCCATGAGGGGAACATCCGCAAGGTGCGAATCATCCACGAGGGCAAAACAGTGCTGGAAATACCTTTATCTATCGGGGCACCGGCGGCGGCGCTGACCATTATGATAGCTCCCGTTCTGGCGGCGCTGGGGGCATTTGCCGCGCTCGTTACGGAATGTACCATCGAGGTGGAAAAGACAGACGCACCCTCTAAAGATTGATGGGTCACCGCCTTTTGACTCACCTTCACCCAGCGTGTTACCCTGAAATCAACGGCTCGCGAGGAGAGTGAAAAATGGACCTGCAGACGGTCAAGTACGAAAAGAGCGAAGGCATTGCTACCATTACCCTGAACCGCCCGGAAAAGCGTAACCCGCTCAGCCCACTGGTGCTCAAGGAGCTGTCCGCCTGCATGGATGACGCCGACGCGGATAAATCAATCGGCGCGCTTATAATTACAGGTGGTGAAAAGGTCTTCTGTGCGGGGATGGACATCGCCGAAATGCAGGCATTCAAACCGGAGGACACCTTCCCCTTCTGGAACTTCGGATACAACCTGACGTTCGAAAAAATCTATAACTTCCGCGTGCCCACCATCGCGGCAGTCAGCGGCTATGCGCTC
>JAUYDN010000009.1 GCA_030691775.1 Dehalococcoidia bacterium | reverse complement strand
AGGTGCCGCCTGCCACCCGGTATGTGCTCTCGCCCCGCGCCTATCCTCAACACCTCGGCGACCTCAAGTACCCGCCTCTGACCGAGGTGCGACGGATCCGTTCCAACGGCCAAATCAAATGGCGGGGCAAGCTGGTCTTCGTGAGCGAGGCGCTCATAGGTGAACTGGTAAGCATCACGGAAGATAAGGATGCCTGGTTGGTCTCCTTCGGTACTATTCCACTGGGTCTTTTGCGTCTTCATCGTCCTTCCTTGTCTCCCCTCCCCCCGAAAACCCCACCCCTCCATAAAGGAGAAAGTGTTACCGATGTGATTAGTTAACTTGTTACCTATGTCTTGGATTGCACAGAGGTGAAGAACACAAAATAGCCCTCAATTTTTCTGAAAGACCCTCACTCCACACGGCTCTCTTCTATTCTGCTCTCAGCGCCTCGATCGGGTTCAAGCGCGATGCCTGCCATGCCGGGTAAAAGCCGAAGAATAGCCCGATGCCGATGGCTACCGAGACCGCCAGTGCCACGATATCCGCCGTTACCAGCGCCGGCACCAGTCCGCTCCTGTTGACAAAATAGGATACCACCCAGCCCCCTGCCACCCCGAAGATGCCGCCGGTAAACGTAAGCATGGCGGCTTCCGTCAGGAACTGTCCCCAGATATCCCACTCTTTAGCTCCGAGCGCCTTGCGGATGCCGATTTCCCGCGTACGTTCCACCACGGAAACAAGCATGATGTTCATCACCCCGATACCCCCCACCACCAGTGAAATGGCGGCGATGGCGCCCAGCAGGAACGTCATCTGGTTGATAACTCCTGAGACGCTGGAAATGATTTCTTCCAGGGATGTGATGGTAAAGTCATTATCCACGCCGGGTCCAAGCTGATGCCGGAAACGTAATAGTTCCGAGACCGCTTCTTTTACTTCCGGCGATAAATTCTGGTTTGTGACCTTGATGCCGATACTACCGACAATGCGCTCGCCGCGCGCTGTCTTCTGTTGTCCGGTCATTATCTGCATGGTCGATAGAGGCATCAGGATGGCATCATCCGTCTGACCGGTGATAGAAGTACCCTTGCTCGCCAGCACGCCGACGATGCGGATGATGTAGTTGCCCGCTCGGACAGGTTGCCCTACAGCGTCGGAATCAGGGAACAGTGTGGTGGCTACATTAGCACCAACAACGGCGATGCGGGCACTGCTCTGGTAATCGTACTCGGTAAAAAACCGACCGCTGGCAATCTCCAGGTTATAGACATACAAGTAATCAGGAGTGACGCCCTGCACCTGTGCCCGCATATTCTGGCCGCTATAGACGACCTGTAAGGCAGTACCCAGCGAAGGTGCGACAGCAACGACATCCGGTACTTCGGCGGCGATGGCGTTAGCGTCTTCCAGTGTCAGGGTGCGGGCGCTACCGACGGCTGTCCTCACGCCCGATTCCGTAGTTGCACCGGGGCGGATAAACATCAGGTCGGCGCCCAGGCTCTGTATATTGGAAATAATCGAGTGTTCCGCACCCTTGCCGATTGACATCAGCGCGATGACCGCCCCCACCCCGATGACCACCCCCAGTATGGTGAGAAAACTGCGAAGCTTGTGTGTAACAATGCCCAGCCATGCCGTGGAGACCGGCTCGAACCATTTCCTCATGCCGTCATCTCCTCCGCCACCACCTGGCCGTCTTTCAGGCGGATGATGCGCTGGCAGTGAGCGGTGACACTGGCATCATGGGAAATTATCACCAGCGTGATGCCCTGTTCGGCGTGGAGATTGGTGAGAAGCGTCATAATTTCGTCGCCACTACGGCTGTCCAGGTTGCCCGTTGGCTCGTCCGCCAGTAATACGGGCGGGTCTTTAACAATCGCGCGCGCGATGGCGACCCTCTGCTGTTCGCCACCGGAAAGCTCCGTCGGTTTGTGGGTGACGCGGTCGGCGAGTCCCACGCGGGTGAGCGCCTGGATTGCCTTCTCGCGTGTTCTGGAGCTGGTACGGGCGTACCGCAAGCCCATTTCCACGTTCGCCAGTGCGGAGAACCGCGGCAAAAGGTTAAAAGTCTGGAACACAAAGCCGATTTTCTGCCCGCGTATCTGTGCCAGTTCACCCGTTTTTAACCGGCTCACCTCTTTACTATCCAATAAATAACTGCCAGTGGTAGGTTGGTCCAGGCACCCGATGATATTGAGTATGGTGGTCTTGCCGGAGCCGGAAGGACCCATAATCGCTACCATCTCGCCTTTATTGATGTGCAGGTTGATGCCCCTTAGCACCTCCAGCTCCCGTCTGCCCATCTGGTAAACTTTGCCAATATTATGCAGTGCTATCATCTCGGTATTCTGATACCTCCGCCGCCACCGAAAATACCTTGCGTCGGCTGGGTTGTCTTCGATGTACTTGTGCCTGTTGTTTTGGCGATGGCAATTTTATCGCCGGTCGTTAAACCACTCACTACCTCGGTATTCTTCCAGTCGCTTAATCCGGTAGTGACCTCGCGCTCTTCCCGGGTGCCATCATCCTTAGAGACAAGCACATAGCTCTTGCCGCCCTTCACGGAGATTGCCTGGTTCGGGACCAGCAGGACATTTGCTTTCTGCTGGATAAGGAGGTTGGTGGTGACAGAAAGGCCCTCTCTTAGCTGGACTGTTTCCGGGACGATACCGTTGGTGCTTTGTCCGCCCAGCTGTCCCTGTTGTGCCTTTTGCCGTAGCTGGTCGAGTTGTGCCGGCGTGAGGTTGCCCGCCGCCTGCCCGATACGACCGGAGCCTGTTCCTGCTTGCCCGCCTGCTACAGGTCCGCCCTGTGCGAAGCGTGTAATCATCTGGTCGATTTGTTCCGCTGTCATCACCTCGATGAACTGGCTGAAACGCGCTTTCAATTGGTCGGCTTGCGCCTGGGTGAGCCTGCCGTCCTTGACTGCCTTTGCAATCGCGTTGTCAACCATCTCGCGTGCTTGCTGCGCTTCTTCTGTCGATGGGGCAGAGGTGGTTGCCGATGGTGTGGCTTTGGTGATTGTCATTTCCGCTTTAACCTTGTAGTTGACCACGCCCTGCTGGATTATAGCAACGGGCGCGATAGTCGTGACCTTCGCCGGGAAGACAATCCCGGATAGAGCACTCAGCTCGATGGTTGCCGTTGTGCCCGGGTTCACCTTGAGAACATCGATTTCGCTGACAAGCATCTCTACCTCGAACCGGGATGTATCCGCCATGGTGATGGCTGTCGTCCCCTTCTTTACCGTTGCGCCTTTAACGGTGCTGACCGCCGTTACCACGCCATCGAAAG
>JAUYDN010000260.1 GCA_030691775.1 Dehalococcoidia bacterium | reverse complement strand
CGAAGGCTGGAATCCAGTATCGAATGCCAATGAATTTTCACTGTTGTTTCCTGGATTCCGTATCAAGTACGGAATGACAGGGGGTCATTAAAGAATAGTAAATCATGAAAACCGTATCAGGAAATTTCTTTAACAGCCTCCTGCGGAGAAGGGGCAAGGGGATGAGGCGCTGTGTAAGAACTGGCATCTTTTATTCAGAATTGTAAAGCTGTTATTGAGACACTCCATTAGATTCCCGCTCGGAGGCGGGAATGACAAGATGAGTAAATTCTCTAAACAAACCCCAAGATTGAATAATGATACCCCTGTAACTCCCGTATTCACCTATCCGGTTGGATTTTTTTATTACGACTGGGGTAAACTAGAAGCGCTATTCCGTTCGCGAAGAGGAAACAAGGGTGAAAGTCGTTATCCAGCGTGTTATCAGAGCTTCAGTTTCTGTCGATGGAGAGGTAATAGGGGAGGTCGGGAAAGGTCTGGTGGTGTTTGTGGGCGTGGCGCAGGACGATACGGCGGAGGACATCGGCTACCTGGTGGAGAAGACCGTGAACCTGCGTATCTTCGCTGACGCCGAGGGTAAATTCAACCTCTCCGCCCTGGATGTGCACGGGGAGTTGTTGCTGGTAAGCCAGTTCACCCTCCTGGCAAGTACGCGTAAAGGACGGCGTCCGGGTTTCACAGACGCCGCACCGCCAGATGTTGCCGAGACGTTATTCAACCGGTTCGTGGAGCAGGCTAAAGCCACTGGTCTCAAGATAGCGACTGGTAAGTTCCAGGCACACATGCAGGTAGAAATCCATAACGATGGACCTGTCACCATCATCATCGATAGTCGCGAGCGGCTGGAGAGCCGCCGTCAGTAAAAACCAATAATACAGGAGGAAGAACATGGGTAAACTTAGCGGTAAGGTGGCGATCGTCACCGGGGCGAGCCGTGGAATCGGCAAAGCGATTGCGGTGCTGTTTGCCGCAGAGGGAGCAAGGGTGGTCTGCGCGGCACGTACCATCAGTGAGGGCGACCACATTCTTGAAGGCTCGCTGAATACCACCGTCGAGGAGATAACCAGGGCAGGCGGCAAAGCGGCGGCGGTGGCGGCGGATGTCTCCGTGGAAGGAAGCTGTGCCAGCCTGGTGACCGAGGCAAGAAAGCTCTTCGGTCCGGTGGATATACTGGTGAATAATGCGGCGCTGACCTATTTTATCCCGGTTGAGGAGTTCCCGGTAAGCAGGTGGTTCCGTTCGTTCGCCGTGAACTTTCACGGTCCCTTTATGCTTTCCCAGAAAGTCCTGCCGGATATGATTGCAAAAAAATCCGGTGCCATTGTTAATATATCCTCCGGGGCGGCTATCGGTCCTGGGCGTGGACCATACAAAACCGTGCCAGCGCGGGGAGGGACCCTCTACGGTGCGGAAAAGGCGGCGCTGGAGCGTTTTACCCAGGGACTGGCGGAAGAAGTATACCGTTACGGTATCACCGTCGCGTGTGTTTCTCCCTCACAGGTCGTGCCTACACCGGGTACTGTTTACCATAAACTCGTCACGGGCATGGACGACCCGCGCGGGGAGCCGCCGGAAATGATGGCGAAGGCGGCGCTGTTGCTTGCCAGCGAACCGCTGGATAAAGTGACCGGCAGAGTGACCTATAGCCAGCAGATTCTCAAAGAATTCGAGTGGATAAAAGACGGTAAAGGTATCGGCATCGAACGTCCCGGGAGTGGTTATAGCCAGATTTAAAAGAAATATCCAGGTAACAAGTAACAAATTCCAAGTCCCCCTTTCCCACGAGTTGGCGTTGCCCTAAATGTCATTCTGAGGAGCGAAGTGAACGAAGAATCTCCGACACTACTCAGTAGGCAGGGAGACCCTTCGTGCAGTTTATCCTGAGTGATGCCGAAGGACTCAGGGTGACAAGGCCACTCGACTTTTGAGGCAAAGCCCCACGAGTTGAAACTATCTCGAGTTGGGAAAATGTGGGGGATGAGAATTTAGTGTTTAGAGCTTAAATATTTTTACTGCAATAATTTGCAGGTACAACCTATTGCGCTATCCAACCTCATCTGTTAGAATATTTATATGAATCTTTTTGGCAGGAAAAGCAAGCAACCGGATAACCAGAACCGGATGAACGAGGAGCTCGGCAAAAAAGGTCTGCGAATGACCCCCCAGCGCCTGATGATTATCGCCGCCATCGAGAAAAGCGATAACCATATAGGCGCCGACGAAATCTATACTCAGGTGGTCGAGAAATACCCGAATGTAAACATTTCTACCGTCTACCGCACTCTTGACGTCCTGGAAGAGATGGGAATGGTAACCAAGACAGACCTGGGCGGGGGGCGGGTACAGTACCATCCGGCGGAAAAAGGTCATCACCACCATCTCGTCTGCCGTGAATGCGGTAAAATTACCGACCTGGATGAGGCGGCACTTTCGGTACTTAAAGAAACCCTTCTCCGCCATTATAACTTCGTCGCCGACCTGCGCCATATGGGTATCTGGGGCTATTGCGCCAAATGTAACCGGCAGGTAGTAAAAGAGGCGTAAGCACAATCCTGTTAATGGGATGATACGCCTTTTATTATCAAGATTACCGCAAATATTTGCACGTGCGCAGATTTGCTATGAAAGGGACCGTATGAAAAGGTATCTCACACTGTTTATCGTCCTGCTTACTATCGTTACCGCGTTGGCGACTGGTTGCAGTCAAACAGAAAAGGCCAGGTTGAGAGTTGCCACAAGCACCTCATTACTAGCCTATATCGTAGAGCAGGTCGGTGGAGACAGAATCGAGGTGTTAAACCTCGTCCCCCCCAACCAGCATCCCGGTAACTTCGATGTCAAACCGGGCGATATCGAAAAGCTTTCGTCCGCCCGGCTTTTTCTCCTGCACGGCTGGCCAGGGGAAGGGTATGCTGACAAATTGATTGCCGCCGCCAATAACCCGGACCTCACTGTCAACAAAGCGAATGTAAACGGTAACTGGATGATTCCTTCCGTCCAACAGGCGGCAGTTGATGTGGTTGTGAACCAGTTGGTTGCTGTGGACAGTGCGAATGCCTCTGCTTACCAGAAAGCGGCGGAGTCATATAAAAAGCGCATACAATCAAAGGAGACGGATATCAAATCCAGGCTGGTAAAAGCTGGAGTCTCTACAGTAAATGTAATTGCTTCCGCGCGTCAGGCAGATTTCCTGCAATGGGCAGGGTTCAACGTCGTGGCTACATTTATCGGCCCGCAGTCGCTAACACCCCAATCGGTGAAGGAAATTGTAGATAAGGGCAGGCCGGCAAAAGTTAGCCTGGTTATCAATAATCTTCAGGACGGGCAGGATGCCGGCAAAGCAATCGCCACGGAACTGGGCGCCATTAACCTGAACCTATCCAATTTCCCGGGCGGATTGGAAAATACGGAGACCTGGGAGAAAGCCATCGACCGGAACGTGAGTATCCTCCTTGATGCCGTCGCCAGAGCCAACACGGGCACAAAGTAAATGGTAGACGCAGTCATAAAGATAGAGAACGCGGTTGTCGTTTACCGTGATAGTGTGGCGCTGAACGGCGTTTCGCTTAAAGTCGACCCGGGCGAGTTCGTGGGGATAATCGGACCGAATGGCGCTGGCAAGACTACCCTGCTGACCATCGTGAATGGCTTTACCAGACTCGCTGGCGGACAAGCATGGGTACTGGGACAAACGGTCAACGGGCACAATCGCCACGAACTACGCAAGCAGGTCGGCTATGTCGCCCAGGTGGAGAACACCGACCCGCGCGTGCCGGTGAACGTCCGCGAAGTGGTGATGATGGGCAGGTATGGACGGCTCGGCTTGTTTCACAGACCCGGCGCTTCTGACCGGACGGTAGTAGACGAGGCTCTGGAAATGGTTGGCATGTCGCACCTGGCTAACCGTCCCATCGGGCAACTTTCCGGCGGGGAGCAACAGCGGGTGGGAATTGCCCGGTGCCTGGCGCAGGAACCAAGGATATTCTTACTGGATGAACCAACCGCATCGCTCGATTGGAAAGCCCGGGCTGACATCCTCGAACTGGTAAAGCGCATCCACGACCTGAGGTATTTGACCACGCTCTTTGTTACCCATGACCTGGACGCTTTGCCGCACACCTGCGACAGAGTAGTGTTGATGAAGAACGGTCATATCATCGGAGACGGAGCGCCCGATAAGCTCATTAACACCGAAACCCTCAGCCGGCTCTACGACTTACCCGTGCCGGTGGTCGAAGAGCGCCGTCCTCACATTCACCGTACCGGTGACGTCCACCGGAGGGACGGATGAAATGGACTTCTCCATCTTCGGTTACCAGTTTATGCAGAATGCGATTCTTGCCGCATTTTTGGCAGGGATTGTCTGCAGTGCTATCGGGGTTTTCGTAGTATTATTGCACATGCCGTTCATCGGGGTGGCGATGTCCCATGCGGCGTTTGCGGGCGCGTTGCTCGGGCTGTGGCTCGATTTCAACCCGCTCCTGGGTGCTCTTATATTCAGCCTTGCCGCCGCTTCCGTCATTGGTCCTCTTGCAGACCGGGGAGCATTAAGCCCGGAGACATCACTCGGTGTGGTCTTCTCGTTGATGCTCGGCCTGGCTTTTCTGTTTATCGGCATCATTCCCAGCACGAGGTCGGCGGCGCTCGACCTGCTCTGGGGCAGTATCCTGACCGTAAGCCGCGGGGATATCGTATTGCTGGCAATTGTGGCGGTTGTTGTCATCGGTATGGTGGTTATTTTCTTTAAGGAAATCCAGGCGACCATTTTCAGCCGTAGCGTTGCCATGGCGGTAGGTTTGCCCGCAACCGTTATCCTTTACGCGGTACTGTTTCTCACCGGTGTCACCGTCACGGTCACCCTGCGGAGTATCGGCGGGTTGCTTATTTTCAGCCTGATACTGAATCCGGCCGCGGCGGCTTACCAGCTTACTTATAGTATGAAAATAATGTTCCTGCTGGCGGCGGTGTTCGGAGTAGTTTCGGGCTGGGTGGGACTCATTGTTTCGTATTTATTCGACCTGCCCAGCGGCGCGACCATCGTGCTTACTTCTTCGGTCATTTTCCTGCTGGCAGTATTGTTCTCTCCCAAGCGGCGGGTGAAGCAATGGGAGAATAAAGCCATAAACGGGGAAACAGCGCGATGACGAGGGATTATTTTAACGCTCGGGCAGATAATTGGGACGCACAATCGGCGGAAAAGGACGCCGGGAAGCTGGCACGGTTATCACGCCGGCTGGGTCTCAAACCGGGGATGTACGTGCTGGATATCGGTACGGGGACGGGAGTATTTTTGCCCTACCTTTTAAGGGAAATCGGAGTTGAGGGTTGTATCTTCGCCCTGGATATCGCCGAGAGGATGCTGTCTAAAGCGCGGTTAAAAAATCTTTCCGGTAAGCTCGATTTCCTGTGCGCAAGTGCTGAAGATGTCCCGGTTGCGTCCGGAACCTGCGATGCCGTGGTATGTTACTCCAGCTTCCCCCACTTCAAGAATAAGGTACAGGCATTACAGGAAATTAAGCGGGTATTGAAAAAAGGCGGACGTGTTTTTATCTGCCACACTTCGAGCCGCGATAGTATCAATAGAGTTCATAGACAGGTCCCGGAGCTTCATGAAGATGTTTTACCTTCAGGAGAAGACCTGGCGGCGCTCTTGATAATGGCGGGTTATACAGAAATTATCATTGAAGAAACGGAAGAGGGTTTCTTTGTCAGCGCGCGTCGTGCCGATTGATTTTGAGACTGCAACTCCAGGCTGATATCCAGCGCCTTTGCCGAGTGCGTGAGCGCCCCGATGGATATGAAATTCACCCCTGTCTCTGCAATGGCACGTACATTCCTCAGGTTCACCCCGCCGGAGGCTTCGCTCTTTATCCCCGGCTTGAGAAGTTTTACCGCCTGCCGCATCATCTCCGGGCTCATATTGTCGAACATGATAATATCCGCCCCCGCCGCCACCGCTTCCCGCACCTCATCCAGATTTGTCGTCTCCACCTCGACCTTAAGCTCTTTGGGTGTTTTCCGGCGGGCTCCAGTCACTGCTTCTTTAAGGGATACGCCCTTTGCCCGCAACAGGGCGAGATGATTATCCTTAATAAGGACGCCGTCCCCAAGATTGAGACGGTGGTTATGGCCGCCGCCCATGCGCACTGCGTACTTTTCCAGCAGGCGAAAACCGGGCGTGGTCTTGCGCGTATCGATAATCCGGACGGGTAAATCGCGCACGCGCGCGACGAATTGACCGGTAAGCGTGGCGGTGCCGCTGAGCCTCTGTAAAAAGTTGAGCGCCACGCGCTCGCCGGTGAGAATGGCGCGGGCTTTGCCACGTACCGTAGCGATATTATCACCGGGTTTTATCACCGCGCCATCTTTGATGTTTACCGTGAATTTGATTTGCGGGTCGAGTTTGAGAAAGACCTTTTTAGCGATGTCTATCCCAGCCACAATACCGTCGGTTTTAGACAAAAATACGGCGCTCGTTTCCAGGTCCGGTGGAATCAGTATTTCTGTGGTGATATCACCCGTGCCGATATCTTCCTTCAGAGCAAGCTCGATAAGGCAGTTGACGGATTCATCATTATGCACAGGGTCTTGTTTCATAAAGTATCTCGTTATGAAAGTATAGCCTGAACGGACGATAAAACACCAGCCTGCCAGTTATTTCTGTACCGCCAGGAATCGCTCGTCCTCTTCCATGTAGTGCACCCAGACGTTACGGGACATCAGGCAGGTATCCGCTGCCGCCAGCTTGAGGAGGATATCGCACCGAAGTCTGCGGGCAGGTACGTTTTCGTAATCGGTCTTCAGTATAATGTCCAGCGTTTCCAATGCCAGTTGTAGCTTACCCGACTGTATCAGCTCCCGTGCTTTGTCCAGGATAGCTTCGTCTTTACCGATAAGCCCGCGCACTACCCCTGCCAGTTCCCGCTTTGGGCGGGGTAGAAGGCTGGAGGGTGAAAAATCGAAGTAACCGCAATACCGCCGCCAGATGTTGTAGATGGCGAACTCGCGGCGGGAGTAGACCTGCTTGAGGTTGGGACTGTTCAACAGGTCGGGCGGTAGCTGTATTTCCTCGAGCATCTGCTCCAGGTTTTTACCCTCGTTAGCGGCTTTGATAACGGAGTTTTCCAGGAAGTGGAACAGCTCGATGTTGTCCTCGCAGACCTCTCGTAATCTCTGCCGGTCGCTGATAACGATGTCCCCGCCGATGGCATACTCCGGTTCCAGCGAGAGCACCTTTTCCAGTGCCAGCGCCCATTCCCGTCCGTAGCGCAGGACTTTGAACGGGTTGCCCAGGTTAGGGAACGAAGACTCCAGTAAGTCGCCGCAGAAAATGGTTTTAAGCTCAGGAATCCACACCAACGAATGGTCATCGGTCTCGCCCATAGCGTGGAAAAGTCGAAAGGTCTTGTTGCCCAGCGTAAACTCGAACTCATCGTGGTAAATATCCGTGGGGTAGACGTGGTGGAATCGGCGCGGCGGGATATCGAAATGAAACTGGATGCTATTGATACGGCGGATGTACTTCTCCATCGCTGTGTAACGGTCGAGACGGGGGATGACGTTTTCGTGGGCAATTACTTTGGGGCGCTGGTCGGTGAAAGCCGCCGCACCAGCCGTATGGTCGCCGTGGGCATGGGTATAGATAATATAACGGACCGTCTTACCCGTGTCTTTAGCAACCGCGTCCTTAATCATCTGGCAGGTGCGGAAATTACCCGGGTCGATGACCACGGCGCCTTCGGCAGTAGTCACCCAGCCGGTATAGGACGTGTGCGCATCCTGTCCGAGGACGCTATTCTGTACCACCCAGATGTCCCTGGTGACCTTTACCGCATCCAGTTTATCCGGTTGCAGGGGAATGCCTTCTTTTCTTTCTACCATCTCTAACTCCCCGTTAAACAGTGCATTCAAGGGGTATGTTAGTATGGCGGGCATGGAAAGTCAATTGAGTTATGCCCCTTCCCCTGTTAGAATTAAACTGTAATCAAGAAGAGGAAAGCAGGATGGTCACAAAGGTCAAGACGGTAAAATACGCGCATCTTCCACTGAACCGGGATGTAGAGGCGTTCGCGGGCTACTATACACCGGAAAAAGAAGTGCGAATGGTATACAAAGGGCGGGAGCTGTTCTATGTGACCGGGCATGTTGTCGTCGAGACGACCTGTGGCGCCGATAATACCTGCAATACCGCTAACTACTGGTACGCCACAGTGCCGGGTTACATCATCCGGTGGCAGGCAGAGACGAACAAAGAGGGCTTACCCGTCACCGAGGTTGAGATTATCACCGATACCACCACCCAGAGCGCCATCCGTGAGATTATCCTCAAGAGCGAAGCCATTTCCCGCGTCGATTTCTGGTAGCCCGGACGGAGGAGTACTGTATGAATATCATCGGGTTCAGTTCGGGACAGAGCGGCCGTGATTCGAACGTCGACCGGCTGGTGAAAGCCATCCTCAATGGCAGCGGTCACCCCAGTGAGTTCGTGAAGCTCACGGAGCTCAACTACTCCGCCTGTAAAGGTTGTGTCTACCTCTGTGCCAAACCCCAGGTGTGCCAGCTGGAAGATGACCTGCTCCCCTACTACCAGAAGGTCAAAGAAGCCGATGCCGTGGTACTGGGCAGTCCGCTGTACTTCGGTTCCGTGAACGCCGGCATGCTCGCCTTTATCGAGCGTTTCTTCGGCTACCGCCACGTCACCATTCCCATCAGAGATAAGCCCTTTGTGCTGGTGCTGAGCGGCGGGGGACGGCGCTTCGAGGTGGGCATCGAGCAGTTCCGTCGGGCACTGAGGCCCTTTGCGGTAAATATCGTCGATGTAGTGTGTCATTCATCCGGGATTCCGCCCTGCTTTAGCTGTGGTCGCCACCAGGAATGCCGCATCGGGGGGTTATACGGTGCCCGGGGTGAATCCGCCCTTTCCCTCACCATCAGACCGGAGATGTTCCACCGGTGGGAGGACCGCCCCGACACCTGCGCCGTTATTGAAGCCGCCGCCACCCGACTGAAAACCATCCAGCCAGTCTGAAGCCGGGAAGTCCCATGCCTCCAGAATTCCTCGGTAAGGAAATCCAGGTAATCACCGGCGGGAAAATAAAAGTTCCCACCGCCTTCACGCTCGAAGACAAAACTTACACCGTCACCGAAGTTGTACTGCAGTGGTACGACCATGGCTTCGGACCGTCATCAGCCGGACGGCGGCACCGGTGGTGGCAGAGACGCCACTGCACTTATTCGCATTAGCTATCATGTTGGCACATACCGAATGGTGGCACAGGCGTCCCTGCCTGTGCGGTTTTTCTCCACCAAACTGCCATCATGTTCGCGCAACCGAATTACTACCTGGTGGAGACTGCGGAAGATGAGCTTTATGAAATCTATTACGACCGCGGCGCTAATATGAAACACCCGGAATACCGGAAATGGTACGCGCACTGCAAAAGATAAATAGTGGCACAGGCGTCCCTTCAGGGTGAATTCGTATTCAGGGTGAACTCTGCCTGTGCGCAGTTGAATCTGAGGATGTCCGAAATTACCTGGATTGTCGGGTCAAGCCCGACAATGACAAACGGGGATGTTGAATTCCAGCAAAAGCTGGAATTCAACATCCCCAAAACTGTCATACCAGCGAAGGCTGGTATCCAGAGGAAAGCAACGCTCTATGCTAGTAAAAATCATTTTCAGACAACCTGCTATCATTAGGCAAACTAACCCTCAGTTGGCAGGTTTGTATATATTGTGAAGTGTAAATACAGGTCATTTTCTACTGAAACCGGCAACCAGTATGCATCCGACACCCGGTTTGCCTCCTTGTTGTACCTGACGGAGCGCTGTGCTGAATTTTCTTCCAGGGCGGCGTTGGCTTTACAGCCGGCGTGGATTTCCGTTTTACCCGCCACTTCATAACACTTCTTGCCGGGAAGGAATCCATATTTTCCCGCCGCCTTATTGGCGGTAACAATCTCCCGGGACTTTTTCAACAACAGGACGACGTGCGGAAAATTGTCCCACATCATGTGGAATGCTTCGATTGTTTTGCTGGTTTCTGGATTTATTTTTGGTTTGGTCATATATCCCCTCTTATGAGCCTTGTCCCGAGTCTATGTTTTGAAACGTATGGGTCCTCTTACGATTGCCTATGAAACTATCCTATCCTACGAGTTAATATCGTAGCCTTTTACCGTGAATAAGGATTCCCGCTTTCCAATCCCTATCAGATGATGCCGAAAGGTCTTGAAAAAGGTCGAGATGTCCCAGAGTCGCGAATCCGAGTTTCACAAAGAACGCGAAAGCGCTGGTATTTCGTGCCACGGGACGGACACTCAAGAAACGCGCCCCGGCTTTTCCTGCTTCTCTCATTATGCGCTTAACAAGCTCTCTGCCAACCCCTTGACGACGGTACTCCGACGTCACAATGACCGGCTCAATTTCACCGACTCCTTCCTCATCGATTAACAACAGCAATCCGGCAAAGCCAACCGGTTTGCCATCTAACTCGGCAATCCATGTGCCCTTTCGGTCTGGTCGTTCAAGATAAACATCGAACCCCCTACCGGGATCATCGCCGCTGATAGATTTGTCGCCGTATAAATTGGCATGATGTTGCGTGAGTTCGGACCACAGGGAACGGCACACAGCGATATCGGATTTTTTATACACGCGGATGTGTAATTTTCCATGTTTTGTTACGAGGTGATTCACTATAACCTTTCCTCTCTAAAATATCTTCTCAAACTCCTCGCGGTACGTCTGAAATCCCAGCTTTGCGTGTAATCCCCGTGACGCGCTGTTTTCTATGCCAGTCCCCGACCGCAGAATAGACAATTATAGGGTGGGTAGAATCCCGATGTACCAGGTGAAACCCGCCGAATAACATTAAGCTTTTTCTCGGTGGGTTACGCATTCGATAAATCGAGACTAACCCACCCTACAATTCTATTCTATGATTTCTTCCGGCGGTACGTGCCGCTCTTGCCGCCAGTCTTGGTCTCCAGC
>JAUYDN010000243.1 GCA_030691775.1 Dehalococcoidia bacterium | reverse complement strand
CTTACTTTTCTATTTTCTGCTTTGTACTCGGTATTACCCCACTCGTACGTGCGTCCACGCGTGTCGCGGCGTCCAGCGCCCGTCCCAGTGCCTTGAAGAGAGCCTCGGCTTTGTGGTGGTCGTTAGTGCCGTATAATATGCGCGCGTGCAGGTTCATCTTCGCTTCGGTGGCAAATGCCTCCAGGAAGTGACGGATAAGGTCGGTCTGGAAACCGCGCATATCGTTCCGCTTGAAAGGTAAATCGAGCACGCAATAACCGCGCCCGCTCAAATCGATTGCCACGTTCGCCAGGGCGTCGTCCATCGGTACGGTAGCGTCAGCCATCCGCGTTATGCCGAGTTTCTCTCCCAGCGCCTCATTCAGCGCCTTTCCAAGGCAAATAGCGATGTCTTCGCTGACGTGATGTTCATCGTCGCCGGAAGCTTTGATTGATAGGTCAAGCCGCCCGTGTCTGGCAACCTGCGCTAGAAAATGGTCGAGCATCTTAATGCCGGTATCGATGGAATATTCACCCGTGCCGTCGAGTTCCAGCTTTACCGCGACGCTGGTCTCCCCGGTCTGGCGCTTGACGGTGGCAGTACGCTTTGCCATTATTCGCCTCCTATCTGGCGGAGCGCCGTGAGCAGGGCGTCCGTATGCTCCGGCTTGCCGACGCTGAAACGGATGCAGTCCTTGACCCGCGCCTGGTCAAAATGACGCACCAGGATACCCTTTGACTGTAGCTGGTCGTGAAGCTTTTGTGCGTCTCCTTTGAGGACATCGCACAGGATAAAATTCGCCCTGGTTGGGTGAGGTTTAAGCCATTCAATCTTCTTGAGTGCGGCAAACATCCTTGCCCGCTCCACAACGATTTTCTCAACACTCATCATCAGGTAGTCGATGTCCTTGAGTGATTCCTCGACCGCTACGAGCGCGGCGACATTGACATTGTACGGGATTTTGATGCGCAGAATAAAGTTGGCAATCTCCGGCGGGAAAACACCGTAGCCTACCCGCAGACCCGCCAGTCCCGCCCACTTGCTGAAGGTGCGCAAAACCAGGAGGTTATCATACTTCTTCACCAGCGGCAGGACGGTCTGCTTGCTGAACTCGTAATAAGCTTCGTCAATGACCACAGGCACGCCTGTATCCAGTAATTCTAAAACATCTTTCCGAGGGGTCAGGGTACCGGTCGGATTATTGGGATTGGAAATGAAGATGATTTTTGTCCTCGGGGTAATGGAGGCTTTCACATTATCGATATCGATGCTGAAATCTTTTAGCCGGGGAACTTCCACCAGTGTGCCGCCGCAGAGCTTTGTACTGAAGCTATATACCCCGAAGGTGGGCGTACAATTGATGACCTCGTCGCCGTTGTTTATCAGCAGGCGTACCAGCAGGTCGATAAGCTGGTTACTACCGCTGCCGCCCACGATGTATTCAGGCTCGATGCCTGCATAACCGGAGAGCATCCTGCGCAGGCGCTCCTGGCCATCATCCGGGTAGATGTGGAACTGCTTAAACTTCGCCAGCGCTCTCTGCACACGCGGTGAACAGCCGTACGGGTTTTCGTTAGCGTCCAGCTTGATAATATCCCTTGTCGCTATGTCAATCCTGCCAACCAGGGTTTCCGGCGAGGTCGCGGCGCTATACCCCCCGAAGGCGAGGAGGTCTTTGCGGATTAGTTTTTCTATACTCATATTAATTCCCGGTTGTCGTTGCGAGGAGTCGATGACGTAGTCAGGACGACGCGGCAATCTCTGTGTGGGGAAAACGCTCCGCCTCCCTGAGGTTGCTTCGCTTCTCTCGTAATGACTAAAAGTGTCATTTCCTATTCCGAGCCTTCTTCATCCTCATTTCCACCGCACGGGCGTGCCCATCCAGCCCCTCCGCGCGGGCGATGGTGATTGCCGCTTCTCCGGCAACGTCCATCAGGGCATCCCCTACCTTGCTCAGGTTCGTAATCTTCATGAAATCGGTGATATTGAGCGGCGAACTGAACCGCGCCGTACCTTCCGTGGGCAGGACGTGCGAAGGCCCGGAAACGTAGTCGCTCATCGGCTCGGTGGCTTTATTGCCATAAATAATGCAACCGGCGTGTGTAAGCCGCTCCACGTATGCATCGCTGTTATCTACCAGCAGGCAGATGTGCTCCGGTGCAAAAAGGTTTGTAAGCTCAATGGCTTGGTCCAGATTCTTAACCAGCACCATTGCGCCGCGTTTTTCCAGTGATTGGCGGGCAATTGCCGCACGGGGGAGTGTCTTCAACTGGCGTTCCAGTGCCTCACTGACGCGGTGCATTTTCTCCGTCGAATTCGTGATGAAAATAGACGTTGCCAGGGCATCGTGCTCCGCCTGCGCAAGCAAGTCAGCCGCGCACCAGTCCGGGTTGGCGCTCTCATCGGCGATAACTACCACTTCCGAAGGACCCCAGAGTCCGTCGATACCAACGGTACCATAGAGCAATTTCTTGGCGAGGAAGACATAGATATTACCGGGCCCGCAGATTTTATCCACCCGCGGCACGGATTCCGTTCCGTAAGCAAGGGCGGCGATTGCCTGTGCCCCGCCGATAGCGAACACCCGGTCCACGCCCGCAATACTTGCGGCGACCAGTGTGGCAGGGGGAATCGCGCCGCTTTCCCCCGGCGGCGTGACCACAATCACCTCTTTCACCCCGGCAACCCGCGCCGGTACAGCCGTCATCAGCAAGCTGGAAGGGTAGCTGGCGGTACCACCGGGAGCATAAATGCCGACCCTCTCCAGCGGGTGCACCATCCAGCCGGTCTTGCCGTGCGTATAGGTCTTGAGGGCACGCTGTTTCTGCATCTCGTGGAAAGCACGGATGCGTTCCGCCGCCAGCTCCAGTGCGGCAATAAGGTCCGCACTCACTTTCTTACCGGCAGCGGTTATCTGACTGCGGGGCACTTCAAGGGCACTGAGCTTGGCGCCATCGAATTTCTCCGTCAGTTCAAAAAGAGCGGCATCACCCCGCCGCCGCACCTCGGCGATAATCCGCCGTACTGTTGCTTCCTGCGGGTATTCAAGGCTTGCCCGTGCCTGGCGGGAAAGAAGCTCTTTTGCC
>JAUYDN010000110.1 GCA_030691775.1 Dehalococcoidia bacterium | reverse complement strand
ATTCCCATAAAAACTATTGGCGAAAAACCCTACAACTGCGTTTTTATCCGCGCTCCGAAAATAGAGTCCGTGGGTGAAGACGTCGAAGTACTTGCCCGCCTGGATGATGGCACCATCGTCGCCGCGCGGCAGGGCAATGTGGTTGTCACCTCGTTCCACCCGGAACTCACCGAAGATACACGGTTCCATCAGTACTTCCTTGATATTGTCTCCGGTAAACGCTAGCATTTTAACAGGGAGTCGATAGTGCAAAAAGTCATCACGGACGACCTGGAAGCCTTACTCGACATTCTGCCCACCCACGTTCGCGAGCACCTTTACGAGCAAAAAGACTTCCGCGAGCTTATCGAGGTCGTCCTCGACCTCGGCCGGCCGTCGGAAGCCCGTTTTCTGGACAGAGAAGTTATCCTCGACCAATCGGAAGTGACCGAGCGGGACATCGAGTACGTTACCTCGCGTGTCGGAATTTTTGGCGAAGATAACCGTGCCGGTATCGCGCGTACCCTGCACCGTATCTCCGCCATCCGCAACCGTAAGGGACGCATCGTCGGGCTGACGTGCCGCGTGGGCAGAGCTATCTTCGGCACTATTAAAATCATCGAAGACCTGGTGCAGACGGGCAAGAGCATCCAGTTGCTGGGCAGGCCGGGCGTGGGTAAAACGACGATGTTGCGCGAGGTCGCCCGCGTGCTCGCAGATGATTTCGGCAAAAGGGTGATTATCGTCGATACCTCCAATGAAATCGCCGGTGACGGCGATATCCCCCACCCCGCCATCGGTACCGCCCGCCGTATGCAGGTGCCCACGCCGAATATGCAACACGCCGTAATGATAGAAGCCGTGGAAAACCACATGCCCGAGGTCATCGTCATCGATGAGATCGGCACGAGCCTGGAAGCGCAGGCGGCGCGGACCATCGCCGAGCGCGGTGTGCAATTAGTAGCGACTGCCCACGGCAATACGCTCGAAAACCTGATGATGAACCCCACCCTTTCCGACCTCATCGGTGGGATACAGAGTGTGACGCTGGGAGACGAAGAAGCGAAGCGCCGCGGCACGCAGAAGTCCATCCTCGAACGCGTTTCATCGCCCACTTTCGATATCCTGGTTGAAATCCAGGAACGTGATAAGGTCGCCATCCACCGTGATGTTGCTACCGCCGTCGATGCAATCCTGCGCGGCGCCCCGGAATCGCTGGAAGTGCGTCGGCTCGATGATGCCGGGGAAGTCACTATCGAAAACCTCCGGCCGGAAACGGATGTCAGGAAACCGGGCAGGAGACCGCCGGAGTCCCGCGTGGAGACGGGCGCACCGAGACTCTATCTCTATGGTGTTAACCGCGGCCGGATGGAAGAGGTTGCCCACGATATGCAGTTGCACCTGCACGTTGTAAACGACCTGAATGACGCCACGATGCTGGTCACCTCCAAGAGGTATTACCGGCAAAAGCCTTCCCGGATTAGAGAAGCCGAAGGGAAGAACCTGCCGATTTACGTTCTCCGGGGTAACACTCCAGCCCAGGTCCGCCAGCTATTAAGCTCGGTTTACCCGGTGGAGGTCACCGAGAGAGACAATTCGTTTAAGAGCGCCCTCGATGAAGCAAAAGAGGCTGTTGAGGCTGTCAAGAGCGGGCAGGATAGCATCGAGCTAAGCCCGCAATCGGCATATATCCGCCGGCTCCAGCACCTGGTAGCAGAGAGGAGTGGGGTGTTCTCCCAGAGCACCGGCAAAGACCCGAACCGGCGGGTGAGGATATTCAGGACATAGTTATCAGTAATCAGTAGATAGTTGTCAGTTATCCGGAAATAAATATCAACTTAAAACCGTTGACTGTAAACTGTCACTGTCAAGGAGCGAGATATGACAACAACTCCTACAGCAAAAGAGTGGTTTGAAAAGGGACTGGCATTCCTGCGCGCAAAAGAGTACGAGGAAGCTGTCAAAGCGTTCGAAAACGCCATCCAGTTGACCCCTGCCCTGGCGGAGGCGTGGGCGAATAAGGGCAATGCCCTTAATGCCATCGACCGTTGTGAAGAAGCCATCGACGCCTATGACGAGGCTATCAGAATCAATCCCTGCCTCACCGAAGCCTGGCTGAACAAGGGTATTATACTCAATAACCAGTGCAAGTTCGATGAGGCGGTCAAGGTCATCGATGAAGCTATCCGTCTCAGCCCGCAGGATGCGGATACGTGGTACAACAAGGGTATCACCCTCCAGCAAGCGGGTAAGCCGGAAGATGCCGTGAAAGCCTACGATGAAACCCTGAAGATAAACCCCGGGAACGCGCAGGCGTGGAACAACCGCGGTGTGGCGCTCCAGGAGCTGGACAAAACCGAGGACGCAGTTACCTCTTTTAGCGAAGCCACAAGGCTTAATCCCGACTACGTCAAGGCATGGATAAACAAAGGCGACGCGCTCGCTGACGACAGCCGGTTTGAGGATGCCGTCAAGGCTTATGACCGGGCGCTTACAATCGAGCCGCAGAACATCGAGGCATTAATGGGCAGGGGGAACGCCTTCTGTGAGATGGCAGACTACCGGAAAGCCATCGCCGTCTATGATGAGATACTGAAAAGCGATGATGATAACCAGGACGCGTTGCTGGGTAAGGGCATCGCGGTAGCGCGGTCCGGCGAACCGAGGGACGCTTTGAGGTTCATCATCCGCGCCACGGAGTTGGAACCGCGCTTTTCGGATGCGTGGTACCGGAAGGGGGCGATTCTGGCAGCACTGGGTAAGCATGAAGAGGCGGTAGCAGCTTATAAACATGTTGTAGAAATTGTTCCCGACCACGCCAAAGCCTGGTACAATATGAGCCTGTCGCTCACTCAGCTTAAGAAGCACGAAGAAGCCCGCAAAGCCCACGAGCAGGCGGTAAAGCTGAACCCGGAGTATAAGTAAGAAGTCTGCTCAAATATTATTCCTCCAAAGAGGCGCATGTCCTGGGAACAGGTTAAAGATATCCGCGCAAGGCTCTCCCGCGAGACGGGCGCCGTCATTAAAGACTGGGGTGGCAAGCTACCGGTTGCCCTCATTTACCCCAATTCCTATTATATCGGCATGTCCAACCTCGGCGTCCAGGCAATCTACCGCTTCGTCAATGAGCGCCCGGATGCCGTTTGCGAGCGCGTCTTCTGGAATCCCGGTGACACCGAACCAGGTCTGGCGATGGAGTCACAGCGTCCGCTGACTGACTTTGCGGTGCTTGCCTTTTCCGTGAGCTACGAGCTTGACTACTTCAACGTGGTGCAGGTCTTAAAAGCGGCCGGTATTCCCCTCCATTCAAAAGACCGTGATGAGACCCACCCGTTGGTCATCGCCGGCGGACCGTGTTTAACCGCCAATCCCATGCCACTGGCGCCGTTCCTGGATGCGGTTGGAATCGGAGAGGCAGAGGCGCTCTTGCCCGCCCTGCTACCTTTGATGAAAGAGGGCGCCAGTGAAGACAGGCAAACATTGCTCAAGGAACTGGCAAAGCTTCCCGGTGTGTATGTGCCCCGCCACTCAAAAGATAAGGTGACCCGCCAGTTCCTCGCCGACCTGGACAGTTTTCCCGTACACTCCACTGTTCTCACCCGTGACACCGAGCTTGGAGATATGTACCTGTTAGAAATCCAGCGGGGTTGCCGTTACGGGTGCCGTTTCTGCCTTGTAAGTTGTGCCTACCGCCCGGCAAGGTTCCGGTCACTGGAAAACCTCATTTCACAGGCAGAGGCGGGGTTAAAAGTACGCAGGAAACTGGGGCTGGTGGGACCGGCGGTCACCGACCACCCGCAAATAGAAGAGCTTGTCAGCTGTCTGCGTGACATGGGCGCGGACATTTCCGTCAGCTCGTTACGCATCAAACCCTTACCGTCGATGGTGCTGGGAGAGGTGGTGCGGGGCGGTACGCACACGGTCGCCCTTGCTCCGGAAGCTGGCTCCCAGCGTTTGCGCACATTTATCCACAAGGGCATCGACGAGGATGATATCCTGGATGCGGTGGAAAAAACCGCCGTTCAGGGCGTGAAACAGCTCAAACTGTATTTTATGATTGGCTTGCCCACTGAAACCGACGAGGATATTGAGGAAACAGTGCGGCTGGTGACGAAATGCAAAGAAATACTGGACAGGCAGCGTCCCGGCAGTCGTATTGTGCTTACAATCTCACCATTTGTGCCCAAAGCGGGGACACCTTTCCAGCGATATGGTATGGAGTTACTGCCTGTGCTCAAACACCGATTATCACTCCTCAAAAAGAACCTGCCGTCGCAGGGGATTAGTGTTAAGAATGAGAGTATCGAGTGGGCAGAGGTGCAGGCGGTACTGTCGCGCGGTGATGAGCGGGTGGGTGAGGTGCTGGCACGCATGGAAAACACTACACTGGCAGAATGGTCTCGGGTGCTGGGGGAGGGAGGGCTTGATGCCGGTTTCTATGCCCACGAAAAATGGGGGGCGAAGCAGGCATTACCGTGGCGCCTGGTTAACCCTGGCTGACAACCTGCCTGCGAAGCGGTGAGAGGGGGCGTACGCTGATACTCAAGATTCCCGCCCCCGGCATCCTCACGATGTCCGCGCTCAGCCGCTCCAGCGATTCGCTCTCTGCGATGCACATTCCGACGGCGGTAATATCAGCGTCCTCTGCCGCCGGTGCAGGCGTTTCATTACCGGTGGGACGCCGGTGGTCTCTGACCCACATCCACTGCGCGCTGAGACGGGAGAACATCTCCTCGGGAGAGGCGGTCTTTCCCGGCAATCCGTTCACAGCCACCAGGAACTTCATCGGTCCCCTCCTTTTTCCCTGTTGGCTACAGCATAGAGTAAAGGAAGTCTAAAAGTCCTTACATAAGTTTCCGTCTTGTGCCATTTTTATGTCATTGCAGACCCCCGAATTCTATCGGCGATGAAGTTTTGTGGTTTTTGACATTTCCCATCGTTTAGGGTTTAGATATTAGATATTAGAATTTCCTCCAGAGGAGGTCTTATGGGTTACTTTAGAATCCTGGCGGCGATTCCCGGCTTTTTTATCAGCTCCCTTATCCTGATGTTGCTCTGGAATGCCAACGCGCACAAACTTTTCACCGATACAGTGGTGAAGGATATTAATTACCCCGCGGCGATGCTGTTTACAATCATTTTGTGGCTTGCCGTGGCACCACTGGCGGCAGTGGGCAAGAAATGGTGATGAACAGGTAAGTATCTCACTGTCACCCTGACCCCGATGAAAACCGGGGGAAGGGTCTCCGTGCCTGCCCAATAGGTGAAGGAGATTCTTCGCTAACGCTCAGAATGACAGTTTGTTTTTGGAACTTGTATTTTGGCAATTCCTTGATAGTTGTCAGTTGATGTTTGGCATTTGGGAGGGGAGGGGTGGATGGGGGGTCAAATGGTTGCGGCGTATTTAACCGCGTTCTGGAACACCGGGAAACCATCGCCATGCTTCTTTGCCCCGAACCGCGTCCATTGCGGGTGCTGAGTGCCGCGGATGTGGCGTTCGGGGTGGGGCATCAGCGCAAACACCCGTCCGGAGTCATCGCAGATACCGGCTATATCACGCATCGACCCGTTGGGGTTCCAGGGATAACCGGCACTCTGGTTGCCCTTCTCATCCATATACGTGACCACGATATTTTTATCCGTGATGGCGGTTAAATCACCCGCGATTTTGCCCTCACCATGCGCAACGGGGATATACATGCGTTCCATACCCTTTGTGAAAACACATGGACTCTTCCGGTTGACGTTCAGGTACACCCAGCGGCACTCGAACTTACCGGAATCATTATTCGTGAGAGTGAGCCGTTGCGGCTCTCCTTTTTTAAGTCGCGGCAGGATTCCTGCCTTTACCAGCACCTGGAACCCGTTGCAGATGCCGAGAATCAGCCGTCCGTCATCGATAAACCGCGCGACTTCCTCGCCCAGCTTTACTTTAAGTTCGTTGGCAAGGACTTTGCCCGCGGCGATGTCATCGCCGTAGAGAAAGCCTCCGGGTACCACCATTATCTGGAAATCAAACAAGCTGATTTCCTTGCGGATAAGCTGGTTGATATGAACACGTGTAGCAGTCGCGCCTGCCTGCTCGAAAGCAAAAACTGCTTCACCGTCACAGTTGGTGCCGGGACCGCGCAGTACCAGGACTTTAACCTTATTTACCATATCTTTGAACCAATTTGATTTCTCTTACACATGCCGAACACTTTTATCTGTGTTGTTACTGAGGCTGTCGGAAAATGATTTTTACTACTATAGCGCTTTGTTCACATCTGGATACCAGCCGGAGTTTACCCTGAGCGCAACGAAGGGCGGGTATGACAATTTGTGGATGTTGGATTCCAGCGGAAGCTGGAATCCAACATCTCTGTTTGTCATGGTCGGGCTTGACCCGACCATCCAGGGAATTATCAGACAACCTCTCGAGATGAGGGTGAGGTCTTTATTTTCTTTATCACCCTCACTTTTATTCTCTCCTCGAGGGCGTTGCCTAAAATGTCATTCTGAGGAGTCCGACGGAGTCGGATGAACGAAGAATCTCCGACACTACTCAGTAGGCAGGGAGACCCTTCCCCCGATTTTCATCGGGGTCAGGGTGACAAGGCTACTCGACTTTTGATACAAAGCCCCTCGAGGGAGAGGAAATTATCCTTCGTATTTACCACCGCAGTGGCTTTTGCCACGCCTCCTTCAGCTCCTCGATTCTCTCGCGTAATACACGCTCACCGTTTAACCCCCGTACCTCCACAAACCTGCCTGCTCTGACCCTGCCGATTTCTGCGAATGTCACGCCTTGCAAGGTCTTCTCGAAGGCTATTTTCTTCTCCGGCGCCACTTCCACGATAAACCGGCTGTTGGATTCCGAGAAAAGAATGTAATCATCGCGGGTTATCTTGTCTGCGAGCGGGACTGATTTCAGGTTGATTCTTGCGCCCAGCCCGCCGGCGAACGCCATTTCCGCCACCGCAACTCCGATACCCCCCTCCGAGCAATCGTGGCAAGACCGCACCAGACCTTTCGCGGTTGCCTGGCTGAGTTTTTCCATAAGCGTCCTGGCGGTTGTGGGGAAGACCTTCGGCACGTTGTTGCCAACCGCGTCCCGGGTCAGGAAATACGCCGAGCCACCCAGTTCGTTCCGGGTTGCGCCCACCACGTAGATGGCATCACCCGCCTGCTTGAAGTCCATCGAAACGGCGCGGCCGACATCATCCATTACGCCGAGCGCGGAGATGAGCAGAGTGTGAGGGATGGAGATAAGCTTGCCCTGGTATTCGAACTCGTTATAGAGACTATCCTTGCCGGAGATGAACGGCGTGCCGTAGACCACCGCCATGTCGTAGCAAGCCTGTGCCGCCCTCACCAGCGCGGCGAGCATTTCCGGGCGGCGGGTATCGCCCCAGCAGAAGTTATCCAGGAGCGCCACCTCTTTAAGATTGCCGCCGACGGCGATTACCTGTCTTAAGGCTTCATCGATTGCCGATGCCGCCATCCAGTAGGCATCGATTTTTCCGTACTGCGGATTGAGCCCGCAGGAAATGATTGCGCCTTTATCTGAGTTTAAAACCGGCCGGATAATAGAGGCATCGCCGGGACCGTCATTTGCCGTGCCGACGAGCGGCTTGAGCACACTCCCGCCTTGCACCTCGTGGTCGTACTGGCGGATAACCCACTCCTTGCTACAGACATTCCATGTTGCGAGGATGTCTTTCAGCGACTTGCCGAGGTCTGCCGGCTGGGCGAAACGCGGTTCGGGATGACGCGGCGGTTGCCAGATTGCTTTCATCTGCCATTGAGGTCTGCCCTCGTGTAGGAAGTCCATGGAAAGAGCGCCAACCTGCTTGCCCTGGTAAAAGAGTCGCAGGTGTTTATCACCGGCGAACTCACCGATGACGGTAGCCTCGACATCCTCGCTGGCGAAGAGCTTGAGCAGTTCATCGATATTCTCTGGCGGCACGGCGATAATCATCCGTTCCTGCGATTCCGATATCCAGATTTCCGTGTAAGAAAGCCCGGCGTACTTGAGGGGCACCTTTTCCAGGTCGACACGCACCCCTGTTTCCGCCCCCATCTCCCCCACCGCCGATGATAACCCACCGCCACCAACATCCGTAATACGGCAGTACAAACCCTTATCCCGCGCCTGCAGGATGACATCCAGCATCTTCTTTTCCACGATGGCGTTGCCAATCTGGACGGAAGTGAACGACTTCTCGCCGGAGGCATCGGTCAGTTGCTCGGAAGCGAAGGTGACACCGTGAATGCCGTCACGCCCCGTCCTGCCTCCAACCAGTACCACTAAATCACCCGGTTTTTGTTTGCCCCGTTGTGATTTGTCTTTGGGCATCAGACCCAGCGTGCCGCAGAAGACAAGCGGGTTCGCGAGGTAGTTTTCATCGAACAGCACGGCACCGTTGAGCGTGGGGATACCGAGCCGGTTGCCATAGTCCGCCACGCCGGCGCGCACCCCCTTGAAGATGCGGCGGGGATGCAGGACGCCTGCGGGTAGTTTTTTATGCGGGAAATCCGGCGGTCCGAAACAGAAGACATCCGTATTGGCGATTGGCTTGGCTCCCAGTCCCGTACCGAGCGGGTCACGCACCACCCCGCCGATACCCGTCGCCGCACCGCCGTAAGGCTCCACCGCCGAAGGGTGGTTGTGCGTCTCCACCTTGAAGCAGAGCGCCCACTCATCATCGAACTCGATGACGCCGGCGTTATCCATGAAAACGGAGAGACACCACGGCTTGTTCAATTCCTGGGTGGCTTTGGCTACGGTGCTCTTCAGCAGGTTATTGACCACCTGACTGTCATAGGTAATTCTTGCCTTGAAGGTCTTGTGGACGCAGTGCTCCGACCACGTCTGCGCGAGGGTCTCAAGCTCCACATCCGTGGGGTTTCTATTCTGCTGTTTGTAATAGTCCAGGATAGCGTCGAACTCGAGGTCGTTGAAGCCGAACTGTTTGCGTAGCTCTGCCAGCTCAGATTTCGAGGCTTTGAGTAAATCTATCTCCACCAGCTTAAAATGATAGCGCGGGTTTTTCGTGAACCTGTACCGTCCGGCGGGAATAGTGTGCTGGATGATAGGATTGACGAGGAGCTTGGAGGAAATCTCCTCCATCTGCTTTGCCGTTACCCGGCCGCTGATGATATAGCGCTTTGCGGTCTTGACTGCCTTGACCGATGTGATGCCCAGGTCGCGGATTGCCTTCATCACGCTTTCTTCCACCGGGTCGACGACGCCGGCGTTATAGGCAACCTCGATGTCATGACAGCCGGATTCCGTTTCACCTACGGGAGCATCATACGCATAGTCCTGGGTGACGGGGTCGGCGAGCAGTTCGCGGCAAATAGCTTCGACTTGAGCTTTGGGTAAGCGGGCGTCTAAATAGTAAACATCCGTGACAGAAGCGGATTGAGCGGTCTTGATGCTTGAATCGGAAATATCCTTGACCAGCCCGAGGGCGCGGGCATCCGGGAGGTGGGGTTTGAGCCGGACTTCAATTCTGTGCATAGAATTTTGTTCGGTGGCGGCAACCAACTTTATGATAACAGAAAAGGGGAGCGAAAGCTACGGGGGGAAACGAGTAGTCAGTTGACAGTTTTTAGTTGTCAGCTATCAGTTTCTCTTTTTGGCAATTATATACTTGACGCATCGTAAACATTTCTATGCCTACCTTGCTAGAATAGCGTTTTAACAATCGTGAGAATCCATATCTATTTAGAGATACACTTCTTAAACTTATTACCTCAGACAATTTAGAGTATAAAGTTTTAGTGAAGCCGTGAACGTTTGCTCTCAAATTTATTACGACCTTTATCTACGCACTCAAACGCAATCCCAAGCCCTTTGTCTACAAATTTCAAATTATATTCTGCGCTATATACTTTAACGGTATCGTGTTCATCTACACCAATCACATCTATAAATTCCTTTTCTACAAAGAACATAAGGCGATGTTTTTTCGTCTCATCTGGTTCCAATACTAATAAATCAGGGCAATATTCTGGGCTTTTGCCAACGTGTTCACCCACTTTACTTTCTAATACCCGAGTCTCTGGGACAGGAAGTCTGGGCATCAAAGAGGACTCAAATATTTTCCTTTGATTCTTTTTATCTCGCAAAATCATCTTGGGTTCAAGGTTTAACTTTTTACCACCCGTATTACTTATAATAGCCACAAAGCCAAATATTGCCCCACCTACGTGGTATGGGTCATCCACTCCCTCCTTGCCAGGTCTATTACCGCCACCGAATGTTACTTTTATACGTGGTGATTCTGATAAGATGCCTAACCAAAGATAGACCCCTATTATTCCCAAAATCCAAATGCCTGAAATTATGCCATAATAAGGATTTTTAGGAAGTATGCTTGGTTGCGAAATAACAACAAACGCAGTTATTACTACCATAGCAACGAAAGTAGTTACAAGGGTACGTCCTAGCTTACCCATAGACCATCCCCTTGTGATAACTCTGATTGGGTCAATGGAGAATCCTGGCATGCCCCTATTCTACCACTTACCTTGGATACTTAAATATATAATTGCAGTCTTTTTATAGCAGGGTGAGTGCAACCCATCGTTTCCAGATGCCTGTCGTTTGCCTGGTGGGTTTCGTCTCGATTCTATCTCGACTTTACCCACCCGGCGTGTTTTTTGCAGGGAATCCAGCGTGAAATCTGGTTGTCGGTTGACAGTTGTCAGTTGTTAGTTTAGCTTACTGAACGTGTCAGAGGTGAATTATCGGAATTATTCATGGCAACCATATCGCCACCATGAAGTACGAAAACTTTTGCACACTATTGTCATTCCCGACCCCGTATCCAGTACGGGGCAAGCTCTGATCGGGAATCCAGCGTTTTTTCGTCTGGATACCAGCCGGAGTTTACCCTGAGCAGACCGAAGGGTTGGTATGACAGAATGCGGGTGGTTCCTATTGTTGTAGTTGCGATTCCTCGCACACGTGAAAACGGCAAGGATTCGTATGACATCGATGCTTAGAAACGGCTCATTTCAGCAGTTCGGTAACGACGGCATTGATTTCCCGGCCGTCCGCTTTGCCTTTAAGCTCGGTGATGAGTTTGGGCATCACCTTGCCTTTATCGGCAGGACCGCGGGCGCCGGTCTCTTCGATAATCCGTTTGGCGGCGGCAACAATCTCATCACGGGACAACTGCCGTGGCATATATGTCTGGAGAATAGCCATTTCCGCCTCTTCCTTTGCCTGGAGGTCGGGGCGGTTACCCTGTTTGAAAGCGGTGATGCTCTCCTGGCGCTGGCGGATTTCTTTTTGGAATACGCCGAGGATATCGCTATCGGAGAGCTTTGCCTGTTTAGCGATTTCGGCGTTATTGATGGCAGACAGCACCAGGCGGATGACGTCGCGCTTCGTTGTTTCGCGGCTTTTCAGTGCTTGCCTGAGGTCAGTATTCAGCTTTTCTTTCAAGGACGTTTCCATCACGGTCCTCAACCAGCTTTATATACGCTTGCGGGCGGTACGCGCACTCTTGCGTCTCTTGGCGGCGGCTTTCCGCTTCCGCTTTATGCTCGCTTTTTCAAAGTACTCGCGATGGCGGATTTCACTGAGAATGCCATCCTGCTGTACCTTGCGGGTGAACCGGCGCAGTAAGCTTTCAAAACTTTCATTACTGCCGGCGACCACATTCGACACGCGACTCCACCTCCTTCCGGGTCAGTCCGTCTTAAGGTAGACAATTTCATATTGTAGTGGTCGGGGATAGGGATGTCAACAAAAACAGGGAGATTGTGGTGAAGAGCCAGAGCATTTACTACTCAGAGCATAAACATGTTTGCATAAGACGATTTGTGGTGGGTTACGTCCTCTCGAAATCTGAAAGCCGACACCCCTTGAAACCGGACTAACCCACCCTACAAGATGTAATCTACTTAATGCTCTGCGTAATAACTAGAGTTTAGATATTAGGATTTAGTATTTCTTCCGCTATCCTTCCCACACCACTTCCCCCCCGATTATGGTCATTTCCAGCCGGATGTCCTTGATTTTCTCCGGGGGGATGCGGGTGGGGTCGTCGCTCAGCACCACCATGTCTGCGAATTTACCCGCAGTGAGGGTGCCCTTGACGTGTTCCTCGTGGGAGGCATAAGCGGCGTTACGTGTATAGAGGGGCAATACCTGCTCGACCTTTACCGCCTGCTCTGGCGACATCTTTTGTCCTGACGAGGTCTGGCGCGTAGCGCCACCGTATATGCCCATCAGCGGGTTGCTGTTTACCACCGGAGAATCAGAGGCGCCGGCAATCACCAGCCCGCTTTCCACCAGCGCCTTCGTCGGGTATAGGTAGGGTATTGTGGTTGATGCCACCATTGCCAGGTATCTATCGCCGCTGTAGTAAGCGAAGGAGGGATGCGTGACGATTACCAGCCCCAGTCGCTTGATGCGTTCGAGCAGGTGCGGCGGGCACTCGGCGCAATGCTCGATACGGTGCCGGCGTACGGGGAAGTCGGGTGCCTGTTTTTGCACTTCCTCGTAAACGCCAACGATTGCATCGACGAGCTTCTCCTGCACGGCGTGAATAGCAACCTGGAAGCCGGCGCGGTGCGCTGTCAATACCTGTTGAACCAACTCCTCGCGTGGTGGATGCAACTGCCCGGTTACCATACTCGGTACGATTTTTACCGCGCCCAGCCGCAGGTAGTTGCTCCCCGAACCGAAACCCATGTGCGCTTTCGGAAACTGCGGCAGGCTCTCAACCCCGGTCATCATGTAGACGCGACTCCGCAACATACCCTCGACCTTGAAATACTGGTGGTAGCGCCAGCGCTTCAGGTCGTTGACATACGTGGCGTCCTGTAGAGAGGTCAGCCCGTGGGAGAGATAGTCCTCGTTAGCGAGGCGGACACCTTTTTCCAGCTCCTCGCCCTCCAGCGGCGGCATCACTTTTTCTCGGATGTAGCCGAGCATCTCGACGAGTAAACCGTTCGGTTCGCCGTCTTCCGTCCGCCTGCCGATAAAAGTCCCTGGTGGTTCAGGCGTGGCGATGTGGATGCCTGCCATCTCCAGCGCCTTGCTGTTGAGCACGCAGGCGTGCAATGAGCGGTGGGAGAGAACGACGGGGTTCTCCGGGGCGGCCTCGTCAAGCTCCCAGCGGGTGGGGTGGCGTTTCTCCGCCAGGTAGAACTCGTTGTAGTCGGTAGCGGCAATCCACTCGCCGGGCGCAACTTTTTCCGCGCGTTTCCTGATAACCGCCTTGATATCTTCGATTGATTTTATTGACGGCACGCTGAGGTCGATGGACAGCAGTTTACGGATAAGCGAAAAGATGTGGCAGTGGGCGTCGTTAAAACCGGGCAGGACCGTTTTACCCGCGCAATCGATGACTTTGGTGCCCGCGCCCTGCCATTCCGATAGTGCATCATTGCCGCCCACGAAGGCAATCCTGCCGTTCTTCACCGCCACGAGCTGTGCGGATGGTTGCCGGGCATCTATGGTCAGGACGTTAGCGTTCTTGAGGATTAAATCAGCGGTGGGCATAAACACTCCTTTGACTGCTCACTCAACAAGCCAGTATACTACCCGTGAAGAAGCGAGGGCAAGATAGCTGACAATGACGTTGCTTAATTTCACATAAATTTTTACATTATGTACATTTTTATTGCCACCTTACCATCATAGTAAGTGATGGTGCGACCCGTAGAACTTGACATCGTTACACGTCTTCTTTACAATATGTGAAGAATTAGCGAGGGGAATTAATGAAAGCGAGAATACTTTCAGGAAATATTAAAAAACTCTTGGATGACAAACAGCGCTTAGTTAGAGAACAACCCGAATTACCTCAGTCGTATGAGAAGTTCTTACATGATTGGAAGCGGTACGAAAAAGCGAGAACAAGTAACAAACAAACCAGAAGTAATAAAATACACACAATTCATACTTCTTTTGGCGCTTCGTTTAAGCGAGAAACGTAATGCCGCGTGTATTGCCTAAACAAACTCCCCTGTATCATTCTCTTCAAAAAGACCGTTATTCGCGGCAAGAGCAGATTACTGACATAGAACAACTCACGCATCGTGCTCTCATTGTTTATGCCGCTAATCTTCAGCATCCTCTAGGAGGTATAAAAAGATGTCGTTTCTATTTGGACAACCTAAACTTAATCGTGACGAATTACCCATGTGCCTAAATTGGCTCAAAAAGGAATATATTTTGACCGTTACTCAGGACCAAGAGGCACAGGAGTACAACAATAGTCTATTAGCAGATGGGGAGAATATCCAGAAATCAGATGCGTCTGCCAAGAGAGTAGCTGCCGCGTGTGACCGGCTCGTTCGGGCAGCTGAATTTGTTGAAGCTGAGCATGCCAAAATAGCACCTGTTCCAGAAGTCGCTGCATCTGACCATTTTGCTTGGGGATTACTGTTCATGAAATGGAAAGAGTTGTCGATTGCCCAGCGTAGTGCCATACAAGCAGTAACAAAACGCTCAACGTATAACGAGGGTTACCTGCAGTCGATATATCAGGAATTGAACACCCTGCGACAACGAGCAGAGAACGAAACGCAAAAACTGCTCAAAATATTTCAACGTAGTGGAATTACCTTAACTGATATACAAAATACATTGAATGAAGCTAAAAAAGTTGCACCCAAATTTGGGTAAATCAGTCACTATACATGCGTACGTGTTCTCCATTTACTCCTCTGGTATATCGGGAAATAAAATCACGTATGTCGAGAGGGGGCAATTGGAGTGAAGTCCGCACAGTATTAAAGGCTTTTTGATTTATAACCAGCCATTCATCAGTCGTTAATCCTATCTTCTGGAAAATAAGTTCATTCAACGACTTTATGGCGCGGTCGATTGCCATACGTTCTTTTTCTTCGAGCCCAGTAACATTGGCATTCCTTACTTCGTTATTGACCCATTTCCTGAAGCCTTGGTACATGTAATGAGCCCTTTCTAACAACGCACTAATCGCTAACGTCATATCATGGTAAGGCTGCTGAAAGCTCCCGGGCGCTAAAAAGCTCGCATTTCGGTGTTTTGTCTCCATCAACTGGAATATTTCAATCTTTTTTTCCATCGCGGGGAGGACATACTTAGCGACAAGTGTAGGGTCAGAGAAGACAACACCAAAACGATGTGTTAACTCTGCTCCATGTGGAATCTCACCAGTATCACCAGCAATGGCATCGTTATAAATTTCCATCGTAAGTTGCTGATAGGCAAGCATTGTTTGCAGGTGGTCAACTAATGCCAAAGCCTCTTTTTTTTGACTGTCACTTAAACGTCTAGAGAACAATCCCATCAAACCCCCCTTCTTTTTGCTACTTCGCCAAACAGAATCTCCCCAGCGTAATGCACTTTTTCACTCTGTGCTAAAATTATATCTAACTGTGCTTTAAATTCAGGAGGTATTGTCTTTCTCCCCGCTGTGTAATCAATTTTATTTCTCAATTCTATTAAATTCATTCTCAATGCCATTAACTCAGATAACAGAGTATCCACTTTTCTCTTTATCTCAGCATTTTTCTTTCCTGATAATGTATTGGAAATTATGTGTCCACTTCTCATTATATTAGTAATCGCAATTATATGATTCATTATGATGAAATTAGAAGCAATCCAAGGTTGTTCACTTTTCTCGTAATAGTCATTGTCGACATCTTTAAATCTCCATTCGGATGCATTTTTAGCAAACTCAACAATTTCATATTTTCGTTTAAGTTGTTGTTCTTTAGTCACTTGGTGAATCTGGAAAAAAGCAAAAACAGCCAACCCCAGTGTTCCTAACGCGGTTCCTCCTGCAAAAACAAGCGTTAATATATTAAAACAATTCATAGGGGAATTATAACACTAACATATAAACTGTCAACATCTTACTAACTTTTAGTGCTATAGAATGACCTGCATTCATCGACTCGTGTAAGAAGGCAGTATTACGGTCCAAACGGTTCGCTGAGAAATGGCTTGAGCGGTCTCAATGCAAAGGCGATAACCACAAAGCCAAACATATAGCCAAAAGGCTATGCGACACCAGAACCTATTTATCGCATGGCACGGTAATTGACTACACAGAAGCCAGAGATGAACTTGGCCTATGTGTCGAATATCTTGCTCCAAATGTTGAACTATGGCAAAGAATATGGCGCTTATATTGTGATTACGAAATGGATATGAGAAGCGAAAAGCTACTTAAGATATTTGAAAGTAATTCTGTTTCTATTCCTATGTCCGATCCATTCGCGTAGGATAATAGATGATTGCTCTCTATGTCGTTAAACATTTTTCCCTTGTTATCCCCAAAACATCTATGCTATATTTATGTAGAGACTGGATATGACCACAGGAGAAAGGCAAAAGGCGCTGGAGCTCGCCATCGCCCAGATAGAAAAGCGCTTCGGTAAAGGCGCCATTATGAAGCTGGGGGAAGCGGCGGGCGTCGCTATCGCCGG
>JAUYDN010000011.1 GCA_030691775.1 Dehalococcoidia bacterium | reverse complement strand
CTGCCGGATTTGCCCGCCGATAAGCACTGCCACACGGTCGGCGAGCATCAGCGCTTCGTTGCGGTCGTGCGTGACCATAACCGTAGTCACTTTTATTTCTTTCAACACGCTTTCGAAGTCCTCGAGGAGGGACTGACGGGTAGGGCTGTCCAGCGCGGTGAATGGCTCATCTAAAAAAAGCACCAGCGGCTCCAGTGCAAACGCACGCGCCAGGCTGACCCGCTTGGACTCCCCGCTGGAAAGTGTCCGTGCCTGCCTATTTGCGAGGTGAGCTACCCCGAACTTTTCCAGCCACTTCCTAGCTCTTTCTTTCGCAACGGGTTCAGAAATGCCGCGCAAGCGCGCACCGATAATTACATTCCCCCAGACTGTAGTGTTCAGCAACAGGGATTCCTGAAACACCACGGCAAGTCTACGACGTAACACCAGGGCTTGTTTTTGATTGGTTACGGCTTCACCGGAATACGTTACCGTCCCGCTTGCCGGCCTCATTAACAGCGACAGGCAGTGGAGCATCGTGGTCTTCCCCGACCCGTTAGGTCCGATAACGACCGATACCTCGCCCGGAGCGACCTCGAACGCGGGAATATCGAGGGCTTTCTTCTCCCCGAAAACCACAGTGAGGTCGCGGGCTGAGATAGCCGGTGTACCACCTGTCACGATGTCTTCCCCCTTTGTTGTGCCCAGGTAAGAAGCAGGTTTACGCCGTACACCAGTACCATGAGTATTATGCTCAGAGCGATTGCGGTGGCGAATTCACCTTTACTCGTCTCCATAACAATGGCAGTCGTGAGCACCCGTGTTTGCCCGGTGATATTACCACCGACCATCATCGAGGCACCCACCTCGGAGATAATGGCGCCGAACCCCGCCATCACCGCCGCAAGGAGCGGCAAACGTGATTCCTTCAACAGTAGCCAGACCATCTGCATACGGGATGCGCCCAGTGCCATCAACTGTAATTGCATCTTCCTATCGATTTGCTGGATGGATGCCAGCGTAAACCCGGTGATGATGGGCAAGGAGATGAGACACTGGGCAATGACCATCGCCACCGGAGTGTACAATATCCTCAGCAGTCCAAGGGGTCCGTTGCGCCACAGGAAAATCGTGACAATCAGACCTACCACTGTTGGCGGCGCGCCCATCCCCGTGTTCACAATACTCACCAGGAAACGGCGTCCGGGGAACCGGGTGAGACCCAGCGCTGTCCCTAGCATCACACCCAGAAAAAGACTGATGACGGTTGCGGATAATGACACCCCGAGTGATAGGAGCATAATCCGGACAACCTCGGCGTCGCCCTGAAAAAGCAATTTAAAAGCCTGGACGATACCTTCAATAATCAGGTCCACAGTAGTCCAGCCCTATCCCTATTGACTGCCAAGCTCCGCCTCTGTCTTGCCGGCATCCGGGAAGAAAAGAGCTTGACCATACTTGTCTTTACCGAATTCACCGAGCATCTTCTGTGTGTCTGCGCCGACCATAAAGTCAACAAAAGCTCTGGCGCCGGCGGCATTGATTTTTTCGGACTTCGCCGGGTTAACCTGAATCACGTGGTAAATATTAAGCAGAATAGGGTCCTTTTCCGCGAGAATTTTGAGATTCGTCGTTTTCTCCGTGGAGAGATAGGTTGCGCGGTCGGTGATGGTGTAGCCTCCCTTTTCTGCGGTGATATTGAGCGTGGCACCCATCCCCTGCCCCGTCTCCTGGTACCAGGTTTGCCCTTTCGGTTCGATGCTTGCGAGCTTCCACAGCTTCAGCTCGAGCTGGTGTGTCCCCGAGTTATCCCCACGGCTAACAAAAATGGCATTAGATGTAGAGATTTTCTTCAGCGCATCCACTGCCACAGTCATCCCTTTGATACCCGCGGTATCTGCATCCGGACCGATAATGATAAAATCGTTATGCATCACCAGCTTACGGTTAACGCCGTGGCCAGCCTGCATGAATTTGACCTCTGAATCCGGAGCGTGTACTAACAGCACGTCCGCTTCACCCCGCCCCCCCATTGCCATTGCCTGCCCTGAGCCGACGGCGATTGGCTTGACTCTGTAGCCGGTCTTCTGCTCGAAGATGGGGAGGAGAACATCCAGCAAACCGGAGTCGCGGGTGCTCGTGGTGGTTGCCAGAATGATGTCTGGATTCGCAGGGGCGGGCGGGGTTTCGGTGGCATTCGAGGTTTGGGCAGGCCGGGTGCCACAACCTACCGCCGTCACAACGAGAACAAGCAATACCGATGCCAGTAACAAACGTGTAACCAGGCAATTTAATACAGGATTCTTCATCTGTCTCTTTTTATTTCTCCGGACTGACGACATTTATCTGGCCGGTAGCACTGGTATCGTAACCGGGGATAGAATTCAACATCGTGAGAAAACTTTCACTGCGGATTATATCTGGAAGAACGGAAAGAAGCCCATCATCGAGTTTGCCTTTGAGCCAGATGAGGTCATATCGTTCCTTGGCGAGTGGAATAAAGTCCAGCCCGGCAACACTGGCGGCGGATTGCGCCCCGAGACCCACGTCCGCTGTCCCTTCCGCCACCCGGCTTGCCACCGCGACATGGGTCTGCTCTTCAATTTCATACCCTTTGATGTCGGATGGATTTACGCCCAGCCGCCGGAGTTGAGTATCGAGCAGTATCCGTGTCCCGGAACCTTTCTGACGGTTGATGAAGGTAATATCACGGCGGACAGTGTCCCTGAGGCTGATTACATGTTTGGGATTACCTGCGGGGACCATCAGCCCCTGGATGCGTTGCACGAGATTGATGACGACTACGCTCTCGTTGGGCATCAGCTTCTTTACGAAAGGGATATTGTATTCGCCGGACTCCTCATCGAACAGGTGGGCTCCGGCGATATCCGCCTCTCCACGCGCCAGTGCAGTCATTCCTGCGAGGCTACCTGTATATTCGGTGGTGAACTGTGATTCAGGATGGAGGGTGTTTAGATGACGCGCCAGCAATTCTACTGCGAGGTCGTGACTACCCTGAAAACGGATGATAGAACCGGGTTCCCTTCTACGTTTTTTCCCTTTCGGTTGGGTGTGCCGCTCTCTCCATCTGGCGAGTTGAGTTGTAAAAACTGTCTCGATATCTTCTATGGAAAATCCCGAACCCAGAGACTCCACAATCGCCTTCCCTATCACCAGGTCCAGTCTATCCTTGCGTCGTTCCGCCAGCTCCTGTTTCTTTATCCGCCCAGAGATGAAACTGCCACCGCCCCTTTGAGTTGTGATAGTCCCCTCGCGCTCCAACTCCCGGTAGGCACGTGCGACTGTGCCGGGGTCGAGTTTGAGCGAACGGGCAAGCTCCCTGATGGCGGGCAGACGCTCTTCCGGTTTGAGGTTTCCAAGTGCCACCTGTGTGCGTACGTAGTCACAAATCTGGCGATAAGCTGTTTCATCCAGGCGTAAAACCAATGTCCATTTCATATTGTATGTATTGTATGAATACTATACATACTTTATAGAACACTGTCAATAGGTATTTTGTGCTATCCTCAACGCCGAAGAGCTTCCCGCGAAACAACTGAAAACCCTCACCATCTCCCCCTTATCAAGTACGGGGGAGATGATACAATTTCCCCCCTTTCGTAAAGGGGGAGGCGTTGCCCTAAATGTCATTCTGAGGAGCGAAGTGAACGAAGAATCTCCGACACTACTCAATAGGCAGGGAGACCCTTCCCCCGATTTTCATTGGGGTCAGGGTGACATGGTCACTCGACTTTTAAGGCAAAGCCTAAAGGGGGACTGAAGGGGGTTTTTCCTGCATATGTTTTAGTTTCACGGATGCCTCACGCCGAAAGATTAACTACACGATTATCGTATGCAATGGTATAATCAGTTATTGGAATGGTTTATATTTGGAGAGACTGTTAACGTGCGTTCTATCAATGTCAAAAATAGTAATCGGACAAGTTCATTGATTTCCACCGACCAGGACTATAATCTCTGGGTGCTCATGCGGCAAGCCAGGGACGCCATGGTCAAAGCCAGGGAAAAAGAGCTGGGAAAATACGGCATTTCCAGTATCCAGGCGGCAGTGCTCTTCAACATCCAGGCAATCGGTCCGGAAGCCACACCAGCGGAGATTTCCCGCCGACTGGTGAGGGAACCGCATTCCGTTTCCGGGCTTCTCGGCCGCATGGAAAAGCTAGGGTTGATAAAGCGTGTCAAAGACCTGCCGAAACGCAACATGGTACGCGTGGTGGTAACCGAAAAAGGTAAGTCCGCATACCAGCAGTCGATTCAGCGACTCTGCATGCATGAAATACTTTCTGTACTTACCGAAGAGGAAAAAAGACGTCTGTGGGATTTATTGGAGAGGCTACGTGACAGAGCCATGAAATATGCCGGCATCGGTCATGAGTTATCGTTCCCGCCTCACTGGTCAGACGCCGAACACGACTAAACCGGGCGCCGAATAATAGACTTATTGCTGACTGAAGACGATGTGATGTTGCCACGCAGCGGCTTTCTGCGGAAAATCTGAGCGGAAATGAGCGCCCCGGCTTTCTTCCCTGATAATTGCCGCTTCCGCTACCAGTCGCCCCGTTACTACAAGATTACAGAGCTCGTGCGAAGCGCGCTCGGTCGGTGGTGAGATAACTTTTTGCCAGCCCGCGAGAGTTTGTGCGGCTTCGGTGAGTCCCTTACGGTTGCGGATGATACCCACCTTGTCCCACATCAATGACTGCAGGTTTTCCAACGATGGTTGTGGCAGTTTAGCAGGCGTTTTCCGGCGCGGTAATGTTCGGTAATCATCGACCGTTGCCTTCTTGACGGTGGTGCTGTTGTGGGTACCGCGACTCCGCTCCAGTATGCGTTTGCTGAACACCAGCACCTCCAGCATCGAGTTGGATGCGAGGCGGTTAGCACCGTGGACTCCCGTGCAGGCGGTTTCTCCCGTGGCAAAGAGGCCGGGTACATTTGTTTCTCCCCAACTATTGACACGTACCCCGCCCATCATATAATGCGCGGCTGGCGCCACCGGCACAGGGACCTTGGTGATATCCATCCCGTGCCCCAGGCAAAAACGGTAGATGGTAGGGAAACGGCTCGTGGTCAGACCACGCGATAGGTGCGTGACATCGATAAATACGTGGTCGGATTTTGTTTTCTCCATCTCGTAGACAACACTCCGCGCCACCACGTCACGCGGTGCGAGCTCTCCTTCAGGGGTATAATCGTACATAAAACGCCGCCCGTTGATGTTACGCAGAATACCCCCTTCCCCCCTCACCGCTTCTGAAATCAGGAACGGCGGAACATCCGGCTTATAAAGACAGGTGGGATGGAACTGGAAAAATTCCATGTCCGCGATTTCCGCCCCGGCTTTGTAAGCGAGTGCGATACCGTCACCGGTGGCAATCTCGGCGTTGGTGTTGAATTGATAGAGCTGTCCCGCGCCGCCGGTCGCCAGGATAATCGATTTGCCAGCGTACTCCGTGCTCCTTCCGGTACGGTAATCCAGAGCTTTCACTCCCAGGGCGCAGCCTTTTTCCACAACGATTTCGGTGACGAGCGACTGTTCCAGCACGGTAATATCCGTCGAACGGACACGGTTGCTTAAAGTGACTTCGATGCGTTCTCCCGTGGCATCACCGCCGGCATGAAGGATGCGCGGCACGCTGTGAGCGGCTTCCGTAGTGAGAGCGATTTTCCCATCCAGCGTATCGAAAGGAACGCCAAAGTTCACCAGGTCGGCGATACGGTCCGGGGCTTCTGTAGTGAGGATTCGCACCGATTCATCATTGCATAAGCCGTCGCCGGCAAGAATCGTATCCCGGAAATGCAAATCGGGGGAGTCGTTTGCCCCGATGGGTGCGGCTATACCCCCCTGCGCATGTTTTGTATTGCAGTCTTCGATATAACCCTTGGTCAGGATAAGGACACTACCCTGCTCCCGCGCCAGTAGTGCCGTATAGAGCCCGGCAATACCGCTCCCGACCAGGACGTAATCAAATTGTTTCACCTGACCCCTTTGTCCGGGCTTGTTCTGATTCTGATTAAGACCCGGTCCTGGGTTGTTCGGTGACTCTCGTGGCTATCGCAGATTTAATGAAGCGCATCGTCGTACCTGATTCGACACGGATGACGACACTGTCCTCGCTGGAGCTTTCAACCGTACCGTACAGTCCGCCGATGGTTATCACCCGATCGCCTTTTTGTAGTTGATGAATCAGCTTCGCCTGGTCTTGCTGGCGCTTGCGTTGTGGACGGATTGTGAAGAAGTACATTAGCGCAAACAGGATAACGATAAAGCCAATCATTATCCAGAAGCTGTTGGGGTTGCTAGGCGCCGCACCGTCCGTGCCCGTATCTGTGGGCGCCAGGTTACAACCCGCGAGCAGGGCAGTCACAGCAAGCACCGTTAAAAGTAATCCAATCGCCAATAGTCTTGTTCTGTGCAAAATCATTCCTCCTTATTGACGCGCCATCCCTTTTAGAGACCAGGGGCTGGCACGTTCAATCTTAACTATAGCACGTTTGCCTGACCATTCGTCGTGGCTGTTAAAGAATACAATCTTGTCGGTACTGGTCCTGCCATACCAGTTCCCCTTTTCTTTCCTCTCTACCAGCACCTCGACCTCCGTACCCACCAGCGCTTTATTGATTTCACCCGCAATGCATTCCTGTACCTTTTCGATGATTTGAAGTCGGCGTTTCTTTTCCGCCTGCGGTACATCATCCTTCATCTCACGGGCGGCGATGGTGCCGGGACGCGGTGAATAAGCGGCGATGTGGACGACATCGAAGCGCAGGCCGGAGAGCAGGTCGACCGTCTCCTGGAACTGTGCCTCTGTTTCACCCGGGAAACCGACGATGACATCGTTGCTCAGCGCTATGCCCGGAATCTTCTCCCGGAGACGTGCGATGAGGCTACGGTACTCCTCCACGGTGTAGCCGCGGCGCATTTTACTCAGTATTTCATTACTGCCCGCCTGTACCGGCAGATTGATGGCATGGCAGACCTTTTCCAGCCGGACGATGGTCTCAATCAGCTTCCGGCTCATATCTTTGGGATGGTTGGTTAAGAACCGGATGCGCCACAGACCTTCGATGCTGTTCAATTCGACCAGCAGGTCCGCGAGGTCCGGTTTTTCAGGTAGGTCATGCCCGTAAGAGTCCACGTTTTGCCCGAGGAGCGTAACCTCACGGACGCCACGCTTTACCATCTCCCGCACCTCGCAAACGACTTCAGCCAGGGGACGGCTCTTCTCCCGGCCCCGGCGATACGGTACGATACAGTAGGCACAGAAGTTGTTACACCCCTGAATAATGGGGACATATGCAGTTACATCCGGGCTGGCAGGCAGAATACCCCGCCACTCCTCATCTTCTTGCCAGGGTGGGCACTCACCGGCTCTGAAGAAATAGTCGATAAACGGGTAATCCCTCTTCATCTGGTCGATGTCTGAGTCTACCCAGCACCCGGTTACAGCCAGGGTCAGCGCGGGATTGGCTTTTTTCAGCGCTTTGAGCGTGTGTAATTTATTGGTGACGCGGTCTTCGGCGTGCTTACGCACCACACAGGTGTTGATTACAACGAAATCGGCTTCTTCGGGACGCGCTGCCTCCTGCATCCCCTTCTGCGCGAAAAGGCTTTCCAATCGCTCTGATTCGGCTTTATTCATCTGACAGCCGATAGTCCAGATATGGTAGTTCGACATCAATATTTTATGACCTTCATTATTTTTTGAGTATACTAAAAATACCAGCACACCAAAGCGCACAGGCGGGGACGCCTGTGCCACCAGATGCCTTTACCCCTGCTCTGAAGGGAAAAGGGGTTTTGTGACTTGTTTCTTGTCATTTGATATTTCCAGCCTTTGGCTGGTGGCGGCGGAGGGAGTGGGATTCGAACCCACGACCCCGATTTCTCGGGGCAACCGCTTAGCAGGCGGCCGCACTAGGCCACTATGCGATCCCTCCATCTGGCAACTTTTATTATTCTACTATACTTCGAGGAAATAACAAATCTCAAACTCCGGGCTTAATCCCGCTTTTCCGCTTCCCCGCTAGATTTGTTCCACAACGTGCGTAAAAAAGCCGGGAGCGGTTAACCGCTCCCGGCCTCTTGTTCCTCGCACTTACAACCCGGTCTATTGCTTGATACCCGTTATCTGGGATTTCAAGACACGGTCAATCCAGAAGTACCGTATCATGCCACCCCATTCCGGCGGGTCAGGTCCTACACCCATCTCCCCGTTGTACCCTTTAACGTAGGGTGCCCAGAAGATGTATGTTGATGGAACGGGGAACGATATTTCCCAGGTCAGGTCGATTTCGCGTATATTCTCCTCTTTACGTATCTTCTCCCGCGTATCGAAGTCCTTGGTATCCATCAGCTTCCGGTAGGTTTCGGTAGCTACCGGGTCGTGGACACTGCTGAAGGCATATACGGATTTAGCGCCGCCTATCCCTCTGGTATTTTGCTGTAATAGTTAAGCCAGAAAGGTGCCGGGAAGTCCTGCTGCTCAGCCCGATTACCCCCAGAGCCCTGGCCAGGCTTTGCCTCAAATGTCATTCTGAGTCCCGATGTTTCGGTATGAAGCATCGGGAGAACGAAGAATCTCCAGCACCTACTGGAGTGTCTCAATAACAGCTTTACAATTCTGAATAAAAGATGCCAGTTCTTACACAGCGCCTCATCCCCCCGCATCAAGTGCGGGGCAGGCTCTTGCCCTTTCTCCGCAGAGAAGGGGAAGAACTATTTTGAGAGGGGCTGA
>JAUYDN010000257.1 GCA_030691775.1 Dehalococcoidia bacterium | reverse complement strand
AAATCAGAAACAAACACTAATGTCACAACGAACAAGATGACTCGTAAACGACCATAAGAAGTATAATCCTGCGATTATGACAAATCAATAGGCGTTTTGGCGGAGAATAATTCTGCCGCTGGATTTTGCTCTAATCTTTTTGAGAGCACCTGTAAAGCAATAATCTGTTATCGTTTACAGCGTTGTTTCGAGTTGTTTGTTCAACCCTCTTTCATCAACACCCGTGTCATTATTATGAAAATAAGAGAACCACCCCCCAAAAATGTCATACCAGCCCCGTATTAGAGTACGGGGTAAACTCCGGCTGGTATCCAGAGGGCGAAAAAGCGTCTGGATTCCTGCTCGGAGCCTGCCCCGCACTGGATACGGGGGCGGGAATGACAAAGAAGGGCATGGTTTTTCACACTTCGTGGTGCCGATATAATCGGCATGATTGGATTCTAGTGGAGTGTCTCAATAACAGCTTTACAATTCTGAGTAAAAGATGCCAGTTCTTACACAGCGCCTCATCCCCCCGCATCAAGTGCGGGGCAGGCTCTTGCCCCTTCTCCGCAGAGAAGGGGCAAGAACTATTTTGAGAGGGGCTGACGCCCCTCTCAACTCCCTTGTGCAAGTTGGCAGGCATCTTGCTTTCCCACCCTTTGCAACCATCATTTTCATATTTCGTCCGTGGCACCACACTCCATGTGTAATTGTCAAGTTATTTCGGAGACACTACATTAGCCGCATGTTGTCTACTCGTTCAGGTAATCGAGTGGCGTCATCGTCATCAACTCCCTGGCAATCTCCGGGTATTTGGCGATGAATATCAGCTCGTCTTCGACAAGCGGTTTTTGCGCGGCGACGTTAGCGTACCGCACCAGCTCCAGCACGTTCTGCGCCTCTTCAGCATCACGGAAGGTGATGGTCATTTCCCCGGCAATCTCGTTCATGATGTGACGGAAGCCGGAGATACCGCCATATTGCCCGGTGCAAATCTCACGGCCGGTTTCGACTGTCTCCGGTTCGCCTCTGCCCAGCTCCTCGAAGCCGAACAGTTCGTAGTTCGCCGGGTCTTTCAGGACACCGTCGGCATGTATGCCCGAAGCGTGGGAGAAGGCATTGGCGCCGACTCCCGGCTGGTTGATGGGGATAGGCACCCCGAACGCGTAGCTGGCGAACCGCGCGATTTTCCACGACTTCTCCAGGTCAAGCTCGTTGGCAAGTTTGTACTTCTCCAGGAAACCCTTGGATTTGTGTAACGCGAGTAGCACAGCTACGAGGTCGGCGTTGCCCGCCCGCTCCCCGATGCCGTTGACGGTGGTATTGATATACGCGTCCTGCCCGCCATCGATGGCACCCTTTGCCCCGGCGAGGGAGTTCGCGACCGCCATACCCAGGTCACCGTGGCAGTGCAACTCGATGGGTAGCTTGACTTTTTCGGCGAGTATTTTGGCGGTTTCATATATGGTGAACGGATTATCATAGCCCAGCGTATCGCAATAGCGGATGCGGGTAGCGCCGTGCTCTTTCGCCGCCAGACCGAACTCAAGCAGGTACGGGAGGTCGGTGCGGGAGCCGTCTTCCGCATTCACCCCGATACTCTCCGTGCCATAGCTTTTTGCGACATCCACGGCCTCGGTCATCATGTTGATGACGTCCTTCTTACTCTTCTTGCCCAGGTACTTGCCTTCTATCATCTGCGTGGAGGTCGATGCGGAGAGGTTGAGGTGTTTGATATCCGGCACGAGCTTGAATGTAATCTCCACGTCTTCTGCCACCGCCCGTATCCAGCCAGCCAGCCTGATGGGTTTGAGCACGCCCATTTCCGCGAGTTTGAGGTTGGCGCGCAGGTAGTGGGTCTCGTGACGGGTGGTGGGAAAACCGAACTCCGATTGAAATACTCCCATCTCGTTCAGATAGAGGTTTATCATCGTCTTTTCCAGCTTGGACAGCCCTAGCTTGGCGGTCTGGACGCCATCCCGGTTGGTGACATCGATGATGTAGATTTTACCCATGGTTGCCTCCTCCGTGTCCTCGATACAACAACATAACTATATATTCATTATATATTGTGGACTATCATTAGTGAAAGGGTAAGGAAAACCTATCTTACTCTGATGGTGGCACCAGCGCTTTAATGACAGCATCCGCAACCTGCGAAGTGCCCACGGCTTTTTCCGGCGCCTCCGGCTTGAGGTCGTAGGTGATGTTTTTCCCTTCCGCGATAACGGCAGAGATGGCGTTTTCCAGCCTGTCGGCGGCTTGCTTTTCGCCCAGATACTGGAGCATCAACACTCCGGAGAGCATCATCGCCATCGGGTTGACCTTATTCAGACCGGTGTACTTGGGCGCACTACCGTGAGTAGCTTCGAAGACCGCCATGTCGTCACTCAGGTTCGCGCCCGGCGCCACTCCCAGTCCGCCCACCAGCCCAGCACATAAATCGGAGAGAATATCGCCGTAGAGATTGGGCGCAACGATAACATCGAACTGTCCCGGTTTCAGCACCAACTGCATGCTCATGTTGTCCACGATGCGGTCTTCAAAATTGATGTCCGGGTAATCATTCGCTACCTCGCGGGCACAGGCAAGGAACAGCCCGTCGGAAAACTTCATGATATTAGCCTTGTGCACGGCGGTGACACGCTTACGGCGGTTGGTACGGGCGTAATCGAAGGCGAATTTCACAATACGCTTACTGCGGAACTCGGAGATTGCCTTGATGCTGATGCCGGAATCCGGGCGGATGACGCCCCGCTTTGTCTCTGCTATCAACTTTATCAATTGCAGGGCTTCGTCTGTCCCGTGTTCGAACTCTACCCCAGCGTAGAGGTCTTCCAGGTTTTCCCGCACCACGACGATATCAACATCCTTGTAACGGGCAGGGATGCCGGGGTACAGTTTGCAGGGGCGTAAACACGCGTAAAGTTCCAGCTCCTTACGAATGGCGACATTGACACTGCGGAACCCGCTCCCGACCGGCGTGGTCACGGGACCCTTCAGAGCGACTCTGTTTTTCTTAATCGAGGCAATCACGGAATCCGGCAGGGGGGTGCCGTACTTCTTCATGGCATGCTCGCCCACCTCGGCGATTTCCCAGTTGAACTTGACACCGGTGGCTTCCAGCACGCGCCTCGCAGCTTCCGTTACTTCCGGTCCCACCCCGTCCCCGGGGATGAGGGTGATGTTATGGGGCATTTTTATTGCTCTCCATTAGGAAAGTTTGAGCATTCCAAGTTGTTTAGATATTGGATATTGGATATTAGAGCTTAAACCCGTATATCCCCGTGCTTCTCAATGTACGGCAGAAGTCCGCCCTCGTCAAGGATACGGAGCATGACCTCCGGAATCTTACCAAAAGTGAGCCGCGCACCGTTAGTCTTATCCGTAATTATACCCGCCGTGAGGTCGATTTCAAGGGTGTCGCCGTCAGCGATTTGGTCGGTGTCGCAGATGAGCACCGGTAAGCCAAGGTTGATGGCATTGCGGAAGAAGATGCGCGCCACCGACTTCGCCAGGATAGCCTTTACTCCAGCCATTTTGATGACCAGCGGCGCGTGCTCGCGGCTGGAGCCCAGTCCGAAGTTGCTCCCCCCCACGATGAAATCGCCCGGTTTCACACGGGAGGCAAAGCTCTGCCCCGTACTTGATGCGGGGGTAGGGTCGGCGTCTTCCATCACATGCTTCGCCAGCTCCGGCAAATTACTGCGCAGGTAAGCATACTTGCCGGGAATGATGTGGTCGGTGGAAATATCGTCGCCGAACTTAAAAGCCTTACCGGTGAGCATTAGAGCAACTCCCTCGGGTCGGTGATTACGCCCCTGATGGCGGAAGCGGCGGCGGTTGCCGGACTGGAGAGGTAAACGAAGCCTTCCGGACTACCCATCCTGCCCTTGAAATTGCGGTTGGCGGTGGAAAGACAGGCTTCTCCATCCCCGATGACGCCCTGGTGTAAACCGAGGCACGCTCCACAACCCGGCGGCATAATGGCGGCGCCCGCTTCGATAAGCGTCTCGATGTAACCCGCCCGCGTCGCTGCCAGCAAGATTTGCCGCGAGGCGGGTGTGACCACGAGCCGTGTGTTCGGGTGGCGCTTCTTGCCTTTTAACATCTGCGCGGCGATTTTGATATCATCCAGCCGGCCGTTGGTACATGTGCCGATAAGCACCTGCTCGATTTTCGTACCTGCCAGCGTCTTTGCCAGGACGGTGTTGTCCACGGTATGCGGACGGGACACCATCGGCTCCAGTTTACCGAGGTCTATCTTTACCGTTCGCTCATAGACGGCGTCGGAATCTGCGGCAACAGGGTGGTAGTCTCTGCCCCTGCCTTGCTCCACCAGATATCTCTGTGTCAATTCATCGGCAGGGAAAAGTCCCACCTTGGCGCCGGCTTCTACCGCCATATTCGCGATAGTGAGTCTATCGGAAACGGTTAAATTGGATAGACCCGACCCGCTAAACTCCAGCGATTTATAAGTAGCACCATCGGCTCCAATCTGCCCGATAAGCGCCAGCACCAGGTCCTTAGCCATGACGCCCGTATTAAATTTACCTGAGACGACGATATGAAAACTCTCCGGCACGCGGAACCAGGTCCTGCCCAATCCGAACACGACGGCGACATCGGACGAACCCATACCGCAGGCGAACGCGCCAAGTGCTCCGGCGGTCACGGTATGCGAATCGGAGCCAACGATGAGGTCGCCGGGTTTTGCCAGCGATTCAGCGACAATCTGGTGGCAGACGCCGTCACCCACATCGCTCAACATAGCACCAGTCTCCCGCGCAAACTCGCGCAGGAGGGTGTGGTCGTTGGACATCTCGCGGCTCTGGCTGGGCGCCGAATGGTCGAGGAAGACCGCCGCCTTCATCGAATCCGCCAGCTTTTTGAAACGGGCGGCACGGAACTGGCGCACGGTGAGTGGTCCGGTCGTGTCCTGCACAAACGCCAGGTCTACCTTCGCCACGACGATATCGCCGGCATGGGCATCGGCACCGGATTTGGCACTCAGTATCTTTTCGGCAATAGTTTTACCCAAGTTCGTCCTTTACAATGAGAAATAGCGGGGTAACTGCTGGAAAAACGGTTGTGATAATTCATTCTAGCCAGAAAATGGGTGGGTGCGCAAGTATTTGACCTGCCACTCACGTAGAAGTAGAATTATAAGGTAACAATCATCCATGTCGCTTGCCAGCGACACCACGAAATATGAAAATCGGGGTTGTCATTCTGGAGCGGAGCGAAGAATCTCAGGGAGGGGCAGGCGACCCCATGATTCAACTCCCCTCCTCCAGAATGACAATAAACGGTATTTTCGGGGTAATGACTATCAGAGACGACGACAAAAGTAAACAACAGCTCATCAAAGAGCTTAATGAGCTCCGCGTTCGTGCAAAGGAGCTGGAAGCCTCGCAAAGCCGTCATTCACGGGATGAAGAAATCGTCCAGATTTTCCGCAGTAGCACCCCCATCGGTCTTTTTATCGTCCAGGACGGCAAATTCAAATTCGTTAACGAGAATTTCCGCTCCGTCACTGCCGGAAGCCCGGACGAGCTTCTGGACACTCCTTCGATGAACATTGTCCTTCCGGAAGACCGGGAGATGGTGAGGGAAAATGCCATCAAGATGCTCAAGGGCGAGAGGACCGAGCCTTACAAATACCGGATTATGACAAAAGAGGGCCAGGTACGCTGGTTGCTCGAGGGCTTGGCGTCCATCGAGTACCGGGGCAAACGGGCGGTGTTGGGCCATACCATGGATGTCACCGAGCGGGAACTCGCCCAGGAGAAGCTCGAAGAAGCCTACGAAAAAGAGCGCAAGACCCGCCAGGAGCTTGAGGCTGAAGTGCAGAGGCGGGTAGAGTTTACCCGCGCCCTCGTGCACGAGCTGAAAACACCGCTGACGCCCATCATGTCTTCCGGTGAGCTTCTTGTCAGTGGGCTAAAAGAAGAGCCGTGGCTGAGTGTCGCAAAGAATATCCATCGGGGCGCTGCCAACCTTAACCGCCGTATCGATGAATTGCTGGACATCGCGCGGGGAGAAATAGGCATGCTCCGGCTCCGAGCCGGGCGGGTGAACATCCTGCGCATGCTCCGCCAGGTGGGTGATGAAATGGCGATAGTGGCTTTAAGTAACGGGCAGATACTGAAGGCGGAGTTACCGGATTCCCTCCCCGCCGTCTGGGGTGATGAAGACCGTCTCCGCCAGGTGGCGCTCAACCTGCTTATCAACGCCACCAAGTTCACCCCGGAAGGCGGTACGATTACACTCTGCGCCCGTCAAAAAAACGGGAACATTATCGTTGAGGTACAGGATACCGGTCGCGGTATACCGGAAGAAGAGCAGAAACAACTTTTCCAGCCTTATCACCGCCAGATGGATGACCTGGAGCACTTGAGCGGCCTGGGACTGGGGCTGGCGCTCTGTAAAAACCTCGTGGAACTCCACGGTGGGAAGATATGGGTGGAAAGTGAGCCTGGAAAAGGCTCGAGGTTCTCGTTCTCCGTACCGCCCGCGCCTGCCGAGCAGGAAGCGGAACCGGAGCAAGTTAGCATCGCTGAGGTGAAAAAACAATGAAAGTGCTCGTTATCGAGGACGACAAAGAAATCGTAGATGCCATTTCCCTGGCTTTTCAAATCCGCTGGCCGGAGGCAAAAGTGGTATCTACCCGACTCGGACAGAAGGGCGTGGACCTGGTTGAAACCGAATCGCCGGATATTGTTATCATCGACCTTGGTTTACCGGATATCAACGGCTTCGAGGTCTTACGGCAGATACGACGTTTCTCGAACGTGCCCACCATCATTCTTACAGTGCGCTCGGATGAAGTTGACGTGGTGAAGGGGCTGGAGTGGGGCGCCGACGACTATATCACCAAGCCTTTCCGCCAACTGGAGCTACTGGCGCGGGTGAAGTCGCTCATCCGCCGGCATACCCCGAGTGAAGCGGAACTGCTGACCTACGGTCCCCTGAGGCTCGACCCGGTTACAGGTCAACTGCACGTGGGAGAGAAGGAAATAGCGCTTACGGTCACCGAGAACCACATTCTCAGCCATCTGATGAGAAACGCCGGACACGTGGTCACGCACTCTGCGCTGGCAGAATCCGTCTGGGGAGATGATTATCCCGGCGCGACAGATAGCCTCAAAGTACACATCAGTCGCCTGCGTGAAAAGGTGGAAGGAGACCCGAGCAAACCGCGCTTCATCCTGACCAAGACAGGCGTGGGTTATTTCCTGACGAAACCGGATTAGTCCCCATCCCATTTCCCTCCGCACCGGCTTTGCTTCAAAAGTCGAGTGACCTTGTCACCCTGAGTCCCTCTGGTGGGGAAAAGGGGGGTTTGACTATTGATATTTGTGATTTGGACTTTTTCTCTAAAAGGGTCTCCCTGCCTGCTGAGTAGTGTCGGAGATTCTTCGTTCGTCCGACGGAGTCGGACTCCTCAGAATGACATTTGGGGCAACGCCCTCCCCACCCGAAGTAGCAACTGACAGGTATCAAGTATCAAGCAGTTTCCTCACCCCCGCAGAAAGTGTCTTAAAGCTCATAGCTGATTGCTCAAAGCTGATAGCTGATAGCTTTTCTATTTGTTACCTTTTTGTTACCCTCCCGTAACGTCAGCTTTACTTTATGCCACACCTCTTAATGAAGCCGTTACCTGCTGGCTGTATATTTATAATTGTAAACGATACGGAGAGGTAATCAAATGAAGAACATCGTCAAATCAGCCGCAGTAGTCGGGCAGGTAATCAACCTGCTTATCGGTAACAAGTTTACTACCCCGGCAAATAACGTACTTGAGAATAATCCCTATATCGCCCTTTACTAAGACCGGGAAACAATACCGACCCGGGTGAGGATAAAGGATAGGGGAAAGAGGTAGTCTATGAACAACCTGAACAAATCAGTCTTGCTGGTGAACAAGCTAATCGGGCTTCTGCTCGGTGACAATTTCAGCACCCCGATTGAGAAGGCACTGGAAGAATATCCCGATATCAGATTCCTCCGCTAATTATACAGAATAGACGCTGGTCCCGTGGGGGAATGCCACCACCCCCACGGGATTCCTCCTCTACACTCCCGATTGACACCCCTCATATTTTCAGACTAAACTAACAGCTAGTGGAGTGTCTCAATAACAGCTTTACAATTCTGAATACTTGTACCTGGCCAAGTACAGGTAAAAGATGCCAGTGCTTACACAGCGCCTCATCCCCCCGCATCAAGTGCGGGGCAGGCTCTTGTCCCTTCTCCGCAGAGAAGGGAAGAACTATTTCGAGAGGGGCTGACGCCCCTCTCAACTCCCTTGTGCAAATTGGCAGTCATCTTGCTTTCCCACCCTTTGCAACCATCATTTTCATATTTCGTCCGTGGCACCACACTCCATGTGTAATTGTCAAGTTATTTCGGAGACACTACAATAGATGGTTACCCCCTCAGTCGCGCAGGACCAATAATACTCGCAAGGTTGCAGATGCAGAGTTTTGATGAGCTCCGGCGAGAAGCGGAAGAAACGAAGGAAAGGCTGAGGCGGGATGTCCTCGAGCTCCATGACATATTAAAAAGGATTGCCCGGGAAGGCGGCGAACATGGTCGCGCCATCGCGGAAGAGTCCTTGAGACAGGCGGAGACGCGTATCGAAGAGGCTGTTTCCCAGGCGGAGACGCGACTCGAAAGCGCTCTTGCGGCTGTCACCGGCTGTAACCTGAGCTACGAAGACTTCATCACCCGAAATCTTAGTTTCACCGATTTTACCAGCATCGAAGTCGATTGCGCTTTCCGCGTCGAAGTTACCCGCTCTGAGCAATACAAGGTTTCGGTCTGGGCAAGTGAAGAATTGCAGGACTACGTTAGCGCGGTCAAATCGGGCAACACTTTGAAGCTATCACTTAAATCTGGAAGCTATCACGCCCGTCCTGTTGTCAATATTAAGATTTCCATGCCCCAACTCAGCAAATTACGGCTGGGTGCCGCCACCAAGGGCACGGTGCGCGGGTTTGTATCGCGAGAAAACCTCGACCTAAATCTATCCGGCAACTGCTCCCTTGATGTGGAGATGACAGCCGGTGCTATAAAGTGCGAGATATCAGGTGCGAGCCGCCTCACTGGCAAAATGCAGGTGATTGACGCCGAGTTCGTTCTCTCCGGAGCCAGCCGCACCGCGCTTTCCGGGCAGGCGGAGAGGGCCACCGTCAGCGCCTGGGGAGCAAGCCAGGTGGAAATGAACAGGTTCCCGGTAAAGGACGCCTCCTTGCATCTCAAGGGTGCCAGCGAAGCGGCTATCGCCGCAACCGGAATGCTGGATATCGACCTGAGCAGTGGTTCCAGACTTACCTACACCGGTAATCCCACGATACGCTCGATCTCCGTTACCGGCGCATCATCTCTCGATTCCAGGTGACCGTCCCCGTATTACCCACCCACCCAAATTTCAAATTCTGACTCTAATCATAAACAAATCACAATTTTAATTCTCCAATTTCACCCTCGACTTACCGCGTGATTTCATGTACCTCTTGACACTTTGTGACATTTGTTTTATTATACCTAGCAATTCTATGTATATCGGTTGACGAGGTATCCGGGAGACCAAAAAAATTGAGGAGAAAATAGCTTGAACAATGCAATCCGTATCATCGTTATCATTCTTGGAATCGCCAGCCTGGTTTTCGGTATTATTCTGGTAGTCCAGACCGGGTCCGGGAAACAACAGCTTGCCGATGAACTCAAACCTCTGGCACTCGCGGATGTGGAAGCGCGGTACGACCAGGTCACCGCGAACCAGGAGAAAATGATGGCCGCCGAGGAGCCGAATATTCAGGCGGGCAAAGCCGCTCCGAGCGCGATGTATACCTACCTGACCGTCCAGAGGACATCACTGGGGCTGGCGAGGACCAACATCGGGCTGACCGGTTTCATACAAATGGCTGGTTATGTCAATATTCTTATCGGGTTGGGGCTGGCGCTGGTCGGCGTTGCGGCTCCCGGTAAAAGCAAAGCCTAGGTATTTCACCGACTTCACTGAATAATATCTTGCTCTGTAGCAAAGGATATCGGGGTTGTGGATTTGCCACGCCCCGATGTTCTTTTTTAGATAATGCTTTATTGCATCCTTGCGGTTACCTTCGGTGAAACTCGGTGAGAAAGATACAATTCCCCGCTTATCTCCCTTTTGGCTTTGCCCCAAAATGCCCGAATAATTGTCGCCCTGGTGGTAGGGTAATGGATTCGAGCTTGTCTCAAAACAATTGGTCTGTCATTCTGGAGGAGTCCCGATAGCATCGGGACAACGAAGAATCTGGTGGTGGGGAGGCGTTGTCTTATTCCCCCACTCTGAGATTCTTCGCTTCGCTCCAGAATGACACCCATT